>DASRMJ010000167.1:0-4807 GCA_035647995.1 Thermoleophilia bacterium
GGCTCCTCGTTGAACGGGATGATGTCGATCTTCTCCCCGCGAAGCTCCGACACGACCATCCGCACCCGAGACCCACGCGGACCGACACATGCCCCCACAGGGTCGACGCCATCGCTGTGAGACACGACTGAGATCTTCGAGCGGTACCCGGGCTCCCGGGCAACGCCGACTATCTCTACGAGTCCATCGGCGATCTCCGGCACTTCGAGCTCGAAGAGACGGCGGATCAACTCATCGCTTCGGCGGGAGAGGATGATGGGTGGCCCCTTAGGATTCTGCTCTACATCCTTGATCACGGCCTTCAGGCGCATGCCGTGCTCATAACGCTCGGTGGGCACTTGTTCGCTCTTTGGAAGAAGGCCTTCGACCCGTCCCAGGTCGACCAGCGTATAGCGGTTGTCGGACTGCTGCACGATCCCCGTGACGATCTCCCCAACCCGCGTGGAGTACTCCTTGAAGAACAGGTCCTGCTCGGCCTCACGGATGCGCTGGTAAATCACCTGTTTGGCAGTCTGTGCGGCAATCCGACCGAAGTCATCGGGGATGATCTCTTCGCGGTCGGCGATGGAGTAGTCTATCTCCACCTCTTCGCCCTCTTCGACATCGAGATCCGGTTCCAGGCCGGGCGGGAAGGTCAGCTGGAACACGTGTATCTCCCCGGTGTCCTGGTCGATCTCAACGTCGGAGAAGGGCACCGCGTTCGCCGTCTTCTTGTAGGCGGAGCGGAGGGCTTCCTCCAGCGCCTCGATCAGGATACCGAAGGGGATACTCTTCTCCTTCTCGATCTGGCGGAGAGCATCGATCGTCTCTCTGTTCATTCCCTCTCTCCTACTAGAACTCGAATATCACATGCGCCCGAGTGATCCGATCGAACGCTATCGTCGCTTCCTCTTCGCCCTCACGCACCACCACCGCGCCGTCCAAGACCGCTTCGAGCGATCCGGTCCAGACCTTGCGGCCCGCGACCGGCGCGAAAGTCTTGACATAGACTCTCTTGCCTACCTGGGCGCGAAAATGGTCCGGCTTTCGCAGCGGGCGGTCAAGACCGGGCGAACTCACTTCCAGCGTGTAGCCGGAATCGCCCCAGCCCGCTTGGTCCAGAGCCTCTCCCACCACGGCCGACACTCGTGCGCACAGCTCGTGGGTCACGCCGTCGGGATGGTCCACATACAACCGAACCACCCGCGAACGCCTGCTGCCTGCCTCTTCCAGTGCAACGACCTCGGCCCCGTCGATACTGTCGCCGATCGCGTCCTGCACCCAATCTTCCGTCAGTTTCATCAAACCTACCCCATACACAACAAAAGTGGGGCACCGGCTCCCACTTCTGCACACTCCTTCGATATCAGATGTATCCGCGCACGGATTATAGCACAGGCCTTACCAACCCGCCATCGCCTAGCTTCCCTCCGGAGAGTATGACTTGCGCCCGCTTCCGCGCGGCACCAACAGATGCGACCGGACGTCCTCTTAGGGTGCACACTCCCAGAGTTCTGCGACCACCGCCGGCACATCGGTCACGGCGATCTCCCGACGGCTCGACTCGCCAATGCGGGGCTCGATCTCCACGAAACCCTCAGAAGCCCGCCGGCCTACCGTGATCCTGACCGGACATCCCACGAGTTCTGCGTCCTTGAACTTGACGCCCGGACGCTCGTCACGGTCATCCCAGAGGACCTCCCACCTTGCTGCACGGAGCGAATCATAGAGTCCCCGAGCCACCTCGGTCTGCGCCTCGTCGGCCGCCTGGACCTGCACCATGTGCACATCGAAGGGAGCTATGGCCTTGGGCCAGACGATGCCGCGATCGTCGTGGCACTGCTCCACAGCGGCCGCGGCGATGCGCGCCGGGCCGATGCCGTAGGACCCCATCACGAGGGGAGTCTCCCTGCCCTCTTCATCGAGGACCGTGGCCCCAAGGGGCACGGAGTACTTGGTGCCAAGCTTGAAGATGTTCCCGACCTCGATCACCTGTTCCACCCGCAACGCCGCACCGCACTCCACGCAGTGTTCGCCGGGGGCGGCCTCGCGCAGATCGGCCCACTCGGGTCGCACGTCGCGGCCTAGGACCACGCCCGTCAAGTGTGTATCCGCCTGGTTGGCTCCCGCGAAGTACGCCCGCGCCCCGCCGGGGCCGTCGGGCGCCAGACTCTCATCGGCGACCGTGCGCACGTCGACGCCCACCGGCCCCACGAACCCGACCTCGGCGCCGGTGGTTTCGAGCACTTCCTCGGGGTGAGCCGGACGCACCTCCTTGCCCAGGTAGCGCTCCAGCTTGCGCTCGTGCAGCTCTTGGTCGCCGCGCACCAGCACGAGTACGTGTTCCTCGCCCGCAACCATCAGAAGAGACTTGATCAAGGAGGAAGGCGGCACCCGCAGGAACTCTGACACCTCCTTGATGGTGCGGCGGCCAGGCGTGGAAACGACTTCCAAGAAGTCGGGCACGACACCCTGAGGCGCGGCCGCCACCGATCGCGCGAGTTCCACGTTGGCGGCGTAGCCGCACGATTCACACAGCACGACACGGTCTTCGCCGGCGGCCGAGGCGGCCATATACTCGTGGGCCTGCGCGCCGCCCATCATGCCCGGATCGCTCTCCACCCGGTGCACATCGAGTCCGGTGCGCTTGAATATGTTGTCGTAGGCGACGATGTGTTTGGCGTAGCTCTTCTCCAGACCCGCCACATCGACGTCGAAGCTATACGAGTCCTTCATCATGAACTCACGGACGCGGAGGATCCCTCCCTTTGGCCGGGGTTCGTCGCGGAACTTGAGCTGGATCTGATACCAGATCTGAGGGAGCTCACGATATGAGCGTAACTCCCGCGACGCCAACCAGGTGAACGCCTCCTCGTGCGTCATCGCGAGCACCATATCCCGGCCGCCTCGGTCCTTGAGGCGGAACATCTCGCCGCCGATGTCGTAGTAGCGACCGCTCTGCTGCCAGACATCGGCAGGCTGGATGGTGGGCATACTGAACTCGAGCGCCCCTATGGCGTCCATCTCCTCGCGGATGACGCGGTTGACCCGGCCCATCACGCGCCAGCCCAGCGGAAGAAACATGTAGATGCCCGACGCGAACTGCCGGACGAACCCGCCCCGCACCAGCAGCTTGTGGCTCACCGCCTCAGCGTCGGCCGGGTCTTCCTTGAGCGTAGGCATGAAGAGTTGAGACGCCCTCATCGATCCCTCCCTGTTGGACACGAGGTGCACATGTTGCCGCACTCGAACCGCTCACACAAGGGCGTGTGCACCGCCGGGTCAAGGACGCTCGCGGAGCAACCGCTCCTCGATGGCCGCGAACAGCTCGTCCACCAGCCGATCCTCGGGCACCTTCCTGATCGGCCTGCCGCCCGCGAAGACGACGCCTTCGCCGCATCCGCCGGCTATGCCGAAGTCGGCCCTGCGGGCCTCGCCGGGACCGTTGACGATGCAGCCCATGACAGCCACTTCCAACGGAGTGTCGAGAAGCCCCAGTCGTTGTGTGAGGTCTGAGAGCCTGCGCTCCACCTCGAGCGCCAACTGCTCCAGGGGTATCCGCGTCCGGCCACAGGTGGGACATGAGATGACGCGAGGCCCGCCCCGTATCAGTCCGAGACTCGTCAGGATCTCGCGTGCCACCAGCACCTCCTGCACCGGGTCCCCGGTCAGCGACACGCGTACCGTATCGCCCACGCCGCCCGCAAGAAGGGCTCCCAGCGCCACGGCGGAACGAATGGAGCCGGCCCAGGGAGTCCCGGCCTCCGTCACTCCGAGGTGGAGTGGGTAGGGAATGCGTTGCGCCAATCGCCGGTTCGCTTCGATGGTAACCGTCGGCGACGAGGACTTCACCGACACCTTCAACTCCGTGAACCCAACCTCCTCGAAGAGTGCGCAGTAGCGCAGCGCCGACTCGACCAACGCTCCCGCCGGATCGGTCTCCTCGAGGCTCCGGAGGTCACGCTGAAGAGAACCGCTGTTCACTCCCACCCGGATGACCGCTCCGCGTTCCGCCGCCACCTCGGCGACGGCCCGCGCACGCGCCGGGCCCCCGAGGTTCCCCGGGTTGATGCGCACGGCGGCGGCGCCGGCCCTCAGCGCTCCGATGGCCAGCCGATGGTCGAAGTGCACATCGGCGATGAGAGGCACCGGCGACTCCGCCGCCAGGCAAGCGAAGGCCGCCACGGCGGGCTCATCGGGCACCGCCACGCGCACCAGGCCCGCTCCGGCAGTGACTAGTGCACGTATCTGGGCGAGTGTCGCGTCCACGTCCGTGGATGGCGTATTGGTCATCGACTGCACCACCACGGGGGCGGCGCCGCCCACGAGCACTCCCCCCACGGAGACCTGTTGGCTACTGAACACGGCACACCCCGATGCGGGTTCCGCATGACGTCTGCGTCGCAGCGGGGATCAGTGCATCCAGCCCCATCATGTCGCTAGAACCCGAGTCCCCCGCCGAACACGCGGGTGATGTCGTTGCCGGTAGCCACGAGCATGAGCAGCAGGAACAGCGTGATGCCCACCGCCGAGACCCGCTCGAAGGTGCGCAAGGAGACGGCCCTCCCCATGAGCTTCTCGATCAAGCTGAACAACACGTGCCCGCCATCCAGGGGGAGCAAGGGCAGCATGTTGAGAATGGCGAGTTGCACACTGATGAATGCCAGGAAGCTCATGAAGTAGCCGCCGCGGAAGGCCGCCGATGACACGGACACGATCCCCACAGGCCCCGCCAGACCCTCGCTCCCTGTGACCGGAGCTTCACCGGTGAACATCATCGCGAGACCCTGGAACGTCATCGCGAACAACCCGCCGGTCTGGGTGAACC
>DASRMJ010000168.1:0-3986 GCA_035647995.1 Thermoleophilia bacterium
GCCCTCCGATTCGGCCCACCTGAGAGAACCGGGTCGGGGGGCTCTTCAGCGCCCACGGCAGGTCGGACGAGCGATCGTCGCGAGGCTCCTCTACCTGTCCGACAAAGGGCGTTTCTTGCAGCCCACGGGCTCAGGTGAAGCTTTTCTTCTGGCACCAGCACCCTGGCGGCCTCTCGACGGGTCCGACGCGGTGCGAGTAAGGCACTCTGAAACGAGCACCATGACATCATGGTGGTCGTTCCCCTGCGGTAACCAACGGGACAGAGTGACCACGCCATTCGCGCCTGGTGCGGCTCCCTGCCGGCCCAGATCCTCTTTGGTGTTTGGGTTCGATCAGTTGGAGCAACAGATCGACTGCGAGTCCCCAAGAGACGAAGCGCAACTCCCCCGGGGTTTTCTGGGAAAGTGAATGGGTACTAAGGGGGAGTAGAACCGCTTCGGACCTGTTCTTGCGTGGCGCGCAAAGATCCCAACGTCGCCTCGCACTAAGCTCGGCGATTCCCTTGTCCGATTATGAGAGAGCCAGCACGCTATGCCTGCTAGATAAGGAAGGAAGGGCAGATGGATACTCACAGTGATGACGCTGTTCTTCAAGTTGCCATCCAGCTGGAGGAACTCGGTCGGGATTTCTACGAGTCTCTGGCCAGCGTTAGCACTGACGCTGATATGACCCGTATCTGCCGGGGCCTCGCTCTAGCGGAGTCTCATCACCGGGATGTCTTCAGTCACTTGCGTCAGGAGCTGGCCGCTCAAGGTCGCAGCATTCTCGTTGCCGACGCCGATCTGGCTGAAGCGCGCCGAGTCCTCAAGGAAGTGGTGGTTCCGGATCGCAGCCAAATGCTGCAGGCGCTGTTGGAAGGCCGGCCGGCTGACCTGTTGGACCGTGCCGCCGAGATGGAAAGGAACTCGATCACCTACTACCGCGGCCTGGCCGAGCACATGAGCGAAAAGGGAGTGGTACTGACTGTATTGGAGGAGGAGCTAAGCCATCTGCGCACCTTGGAGCGGCTAGGCTTTCGACTGCGCGCTGAGCGGGCCTCGACCTCCTGATGGTTCGAAAGTAAAGAGTCACTTTTCGCGCGCATGTTGGCCGGCGCCCTACACCTGCCTACCCCTGCCGAAAGGGAGTCCCGCATGACGACGCACGATTTGACCGAGGGCCTAAGCAGTAACACCACAGCGACGGGCATCAACCATCCCTCGAAGCTTCCGGACGAGACAGTCCGCGGCGACATGCGCTATCGCCGGCTGGGTAGTACGGGCGAGGAGGTGTCGCTCATCGGATTGGGCGGTCACCACATTGGCCGACAAGCAGATGAAAACGAGAGCGTCAGGATCATTCGCGCCGCTGTCGACGCCGGCGTCACTTTCATGGACAACTGTTGGGACTACCACGATGGCCTGAGCGAGATACGCATGGGCAAGGCCTTGCGGGGCGGCTATCGCGAGAAGGTATTCCTGATGACCAAGATCGACGGTCGCACTCGGGAGGCGGCCGCAGACCAAGTTGACGAAAGCCTTCGCCGGCTTCAGACAGACGTTATCGACCTTCTGCAGTTCCATGAGGTCATCCGTCTGGAGGATCCAGATAGGATCTTTGCCGAGGGCGGGGCGATGGAGGCTGTCCGCGCCGCACAGAAGGCGGGCAAGGTGAGATTCATCGGCTTCACCGGGCACAAGGACCCGCTTGTCCACCTCCGGATGCTCGAGGTGGCCAAGGCGCACGCGTTTCGGTTCGATGCGGTTCAGATGCCGCTCAACGTAATGGACGCCCACTTCCGTAGCTTCGAACGGCACGTCGTCCCGGCGCTCATCGAAGAGGGCATCGGCGTCCTGGGCATGAAGCCGATGGGCGACGGGCGGATTCTGGACAGCAATACGGTGACCCCGGCCGAATGCCTCCGCTACGCCATGAGCCTGCCGACCTCTGCCGTGATCACCGGGATCGACAGTATGGAAGTCCTGGAACAGGACCTGCGAGTGGTCAAAACGTTCACGGCGCTCACCCCACAAGAGCGCGCGGACCTGCTCAGGCGAACAGCCGAGGCGGCACGCGAGGGCGCATTCGAGGGGTTCAAGACCACGAATGGGTTCGATGGAACAGCCCTGAACCCGAGCTGGCTCGGTGCCGCCGACAGCGGCCCGAGCTGAGCAGGGCGCGCGAGCGAGACGGCGGCTTCGTTGCCGGCCCGGCTCCTACCGGATGGCTTCAAACACCGCCGAGATGTCCTCATCGCCGTGCCCGGTGACACGTGCGCGTTTGAAGGTCTCATTCACTGCGGCTGTACAGTGGAGCGGCTGCCCAGACCTTTCTGACAGCTCCACGGCAACTGACAGCTCCACGGCAAGGCGGAGTGAACCGCCGACTTATTGTGGAAGCAGCGGTGCGCAACGCGCAAGAGCCTGTTAGCGTTCCGTAGGTCATCGGCCGGGGTGACTCGTGAACCGCCTGCCGCCCGGTAAGGGCTGGCTCTCCCGGGGTGTGTCATCCGGTCGGTGACCGGCTGCGGTCTGACTCAACAGAGGCGTGATCCACTCGGGCTCCCGAAGTCGGCATGTCGACCGTGGTCTCCTTGTCACAGAGGAAGGAGGAACGGTCGTGATCATTGGAGTCGACCCGCACAAGGGCTCCCATACCGCTACGGCGGTCAGCCCGACAACAAGCACCGCGGCGTCATCGATTCGCATCGACGCCACCTTGGTAGGGTACCGGCAGCTGCTCCTTTGGGGCAAAGCCTTCCCCGAACGCCAGTGGGCCATCGAGAACGCCCACGGCCTCGGTTGCCACCTGGCGCAGTGGCTCATCGGCCGCGGTGAGACCGTGATCGACGTCCGCACCACTGCGACGGCACGAGTACGTGAGCTCTCCCGCGGCGGCCGCCGCAAGAACGACGTCCTGGACGCATCCGCGGCGGCGTATGTCGCCGCCGCGCAGGGCGACGCCTCGTCGGTCCAAGCCGAGGACGAGACCACCGTGTTCGCCCTGCTCGAGGAACGCCGGACCAACCTGGCCGCTAACCGGGTCAGGCTCGTCAACCAGCTCCACGCCCTGTTGCGGGATCTGATTCCCGGAGGGGCCAGGCCGGCGCTCACAGCCGAAGCTGCGGCGGCACTCTTGCGGGGCCTTCGACCCGTCTCGACTGCCGAGCGCACACGTAAAGAGCTCGCCCGTGAGCTCATTGGGGAGATCCGCGCCGTCGACGCTCGACTGGCCCAGATCGCTACGCGGATGGCCGAGGCGCTCCACGCCCGCGGCACCCGGCTCCTTGAGGTGCAGGGAGTCGGCCCGGTGCTCGCCGTTCGGCTGCTTGGCCGGACGGGACGCCCGTCGCGGTTCCCCAGTGCCGCGGCGTTTGCGAGCTACACGGGGGTCGCTCCCATCGAGGTGGCCAGCGGCGATCGGACCCGCCACCGGCTCTCTCGGAGCGGCGACCGACAACTCAACTCCGCCCTGCATCTGGTCGCGGTCACCCAGGTGCGGATGCCGAACAGCGTCGGGCGCTCCTACTACGACCGCAAGGTGGCGGAGGGCAAGAGCCACAACGAGGCCATGCGCTGCCTGAAGCGACGGATCGCGGATCACGTCTGGCGCCTCATGCTGCAGGATGAACGACTCCACGCGAGGATGACCGGGAGCCCTGCGATCGCCACTTGACAAACACAGAGGCACCCCGGGTTCACTGGAGACTCATTTGCTTGAGTCCCTCGTCTTCAACGAGGGAGTGCTCACGATAGTACATCTCCTCGAACTCCGCAGGTGGGATGTAGCCGGTGTACTCGAGAAGCCGGCGGTTGTTGAACCAGTCCACCCACTCAAGTGTGGCGAACTCCACGTCTTCGAGCGTCTTCCAGGGGCCGCGCTTTCTGATGAGCTCGGTCTTGTAGAGGCCGTTGATGGTCTCGGCCAGTGCATTATCGTAGGCATCACCGCGGGAGCCCACCGAGGTGACCGCCCCAGCGTCCTCCAGGCGGGCGGTGTAGCGGAT
>DASRMJ010000169.1:0-8055 GCA_035647995.1 Thermoleophilia bacterium
GTGTTGCCCGGAGTGTGGGTGGCCGGCCAAGCCGCCGGTGCTTCGGGTTACCTGGGGAGCCTGTCGAGTGGGTGGCGCATCGGGCAAGCGATGGCGGATGCTCTTCTGGCCGGCAAGGCGGGAATATGAGCGCGGCGATGGACTACGACGTCGTCGTCGTTGGAGCAGGGCACGCTGGATGCGAAGCCGCTCTGGCCGCCGCACGGATGGGGTGCCGCACTGCCCTGATCACCCTGAACATCGACAAGATCGCGCTCATGCCCTGCAATCCTGCCATCGGCGGCGTGGGCAAGGGGCAACTGACTCGCGAGGTCGACGCACTCGGTGGTGAGCAGGGGCGCAATACGGACCGGGCGTACGTTCAGATCAAGATGCTGAACACGTCCAAAGGGCCGGCGGTGCGGGCGCTGCGGGCGCAGGCAGACAAGCGTCTCTATGAAGACTGGATGAAGGTGGCTCTGTTCGGAACCGAAGGGCTTGATGTCCTGCAGGGCGAAGTCGCCGATCTCCTTGTTTCACGTGAAACAGTGAGCGGCGTCACCCTGGTCGATGGGCGAAGACTGTCCGCGCGGGCGGTGGTTCTCGCTACCGGAACGTTTCTGCGCGGCAAGGTTGTCGTCGGACAGCGCACCTACCCTGCCGGTCGGGTCGGAGAGTTGCCGGCCGCGTTCCTATCGGGTGGTCTGGTGAAGCTGGGCATCGAGATCGGTCGGTTTCAGTCGGCCACTCCTCCCCGCATTGATGGGCGTTCGATCGATCGAACGAAGATGCTGGTCCAAGCCGGGGATGAAGACGTGTCTGGGTTCTCGCACTGGGAGTCCCCTCGTCCGAGGAAGCAGATGCCCTGCTACCTCACGCACACCACGGAAGCCGTCCACGATGTCGTGGCGGAGTACCTGGATCTGAGCCCCATCAAGACGGGTTCCGTCAGTGGCCGGGGCCCTCGGTACTGTCCCTCGATCGACCGCAAGGTCATCAACTTCCCCGATCGCGACCGGCACCCGGTCTTCGTCGAGCCTGAGGGCGCGAGAACCCACGAGATGTACCTGCAGGGGCTCACAACCAGCCTCCCGGTGTTCGTGCAGGAGAAGATCATCCAGGCCACGCCGGGGCTGGAACACGCGCGGCTTGTGAGACCGGGCTACGCAGTCGAGTACGACTACATCGTGCCGCAGGGACTTACGCTCGCGCTTGAGACCAAGGCAGTCTCGGGCCTGTTCTCCGCGGGGCAGATCAACGGCACCTCGGGATATGAGGAAGCCGCTGCGCAGGGGATGATCGCCGGGATCAACGCCGCCCTCGGGGTGAAGGGGGAGCCGCCCCTGATCCTCGGCCGCGACGAGGCCTACATCGGTGTGCTTGTGGATGACCTCGTTACCAAAGGGGTGGACGAACCGTATCGTATGTTCACCTCGCGTGCGGAATACAGGCTGCTACTGCGGCACGACAACGCCGTCGAGCGTCTCAGCCACATCGGGCACGCGCTTGGCCTCATAAGCGGCGAGCAGTTGGCTCGAGTCAACGAACGCATCGAGCTTGTGGAGCGCGCCGCCGAGACACTCGAAACCATGAGGATCCGACGGAGCGAGCGAAGCGACGCCCTCCTGGAGGGCCTAGGGACCACTGGCATCACGGAATCTCAGACGGCGACTCAGATGCTACGCCGTCCGCAGGTGACGTTCGACGTTCTTCTCTCTCTCATGGAGGGCCCGGAAACAGAGTGGCTCTCAGGCCTTGCTCCCGAGATCGTGGAGCAGATCGAGATCAGGGCCCAGTACGACGGATACATCCAGCGGCAGATGGACGAGATCGCCCGGCGCAAGTCCACCGAAGGCACAGCCATACCGGTCGATCTGGCCATCGCGGACCTTGTGGGGATCACGGTCGAGGCCAAGGACAAGCTTGCACGCTTGAAGCCGATGACCCTCGGGCAGGCGTCACGCATAGCGGGTGTGTCCCCGGCAGACATCTCCGTCCTCCTGATGCACATACATCGGCACCGATCCACGCGCGGCCGCGACGACGACGTCTCGGCACGTTCGACCTCCTCAGATTGAACCGGCTGTGGTGACCAGCGAGCTTCGGAGCCAGGCAGCATGGAACTAAGAGAACGAGCAGCCTACGCGGACTGGGGGCTGAGCGAGCCCGATGTTGAGAAGTTGGGCATCTTCGGCGATCTGCTGTTGGCGGCACGGTCCAATGTCACCGCCATCCGCGACCCGCACGAGATCGAGCTGAGTCACTTCCTGGATTCTCTCTCACTACTGGATGTTGCCGAGATTAGAGGGGCTTCGCAGATCGTGGACGTGGGCTCAGGCGGCGGTCTTCCCGCGGTGGTCCTCGCCCTTGCCCTACCTGCCTCGCGTGTTACGGCCATCGACTCGGTGGCCAAGAAGTGCGCATTCATCGAGGAAGCGCGCACTCGCCTCGGGTTGGAGAATCTGAGAGTGGTGTGTGGGCGCGCTGAGGATGTCGGGCGGACCGAAGCCAGGGAGGCGTTCGACGTGGCCACGGCAAGAGCCGTGGCTTCGTTGGCCGTGCTTGCCGAACTTACTGTGCCGCTGATCAGGACCGGGGGCGTCTTCGTGGCCTCGAAGGCCGCACTCTCCGACCAAGAGCGTATGGAGGGTGAGGCCGCGCTCGCTATACTGGGATGCGATCGGTACGACCTGAGGCGAGCGCGCTCCTTCGCCCAGGCTGAGAACCGATGGCTCTTCCTAGCGTACAAGGATCGGTCAACGCCGGCTCAGTACCCGCGTCGAACCGGCGTGCCTGCAAAGCGACCGCTCCGGGCGCAAAGATGAGTGCCAGGTGGACACGCTCGAAGAGGGGCGGGGGGACCGCTTGATCTATGCGGTAGCGAATCAGAAAGGTGGAGTCGGCAAGACGACGACTGCCATCAACCTCGCAGCGACGTTGGCCCAAGCGGGCGAGCGGGTGCTGCTCATCGATCTCGATCCGCAGGCGAACGCGACCACCGGGCTGGGTCTGCGCGTGGACGACGGCCGACCGTCGATGTTCGAGGTCCTGTTGGGGGAAGAAACGCTCGGAAAGGTGCTGCTGCCCACCCCGGTCAGTGGTCTGTGGGTGGCGCCGTCTTCTCGGGACATGGCGGGTGCATCGGTAGTTCTACCGGGACTCGAGCGCAGAGAGTACCTGCTGCGCGACGCACTCGCCGCCCTCGGGCCCGAAGACGCGTTCTCGTTCGTGTTTATCGACTGTCCGCCTTCTCTGGGACTCCTGACGGTGAACGCACTCGTCGCGGCCGACGAGGTGGTCGTGCCGGTCCAAGCCGAGTACTACGCACTCGAGGGACTGGCGCAGCTTCTTGATACCGTCGAAGCGCTGCGAGGGCGTTTGAACCCCGGCCTGCAGGTGGCGGGTCTGGTGCTCACCATGGCCGACGTGCGCACGCGGTTGGCGAGGGAAGTCGAGAACGAGCTGCGCTCCCACTTCCCCGGTCTCACATTCAAAACGGTGGTTCCGCGGAACGTCCGTCTGGCCGAGGCCCCAAGTTTCGGGTTGCCTGTCTCCTTGCTCGATCCCCGCTGTCCGGGATCCGACGCGTACTTCGACTTGGCGAAAGAGGTGATCGCGCGTGACTAGCCGGAAGAGGGGCGGCCTCGGTCGGGGGCTTGCTGAACTGCTGGGAGAGGGTGCGTCGGCGGAAGCAGCGAACCGCGTCCGGAGGATCCCCGGCGACGCCGGCGGGCCGGCGGTGCCCGACGGTTCGGCGCCGGACTCTCGATTGAAGCAGGCGGCGAGCGAGGCACCAACCGAAACGATCGCCGCCGGGACAGCCGCGAGAGCGGGAGTGCTTGAACTACCCACAGCGTCGATACGACCAAATCCGAAGCAGCCGCGCCGCGATATCGAAGCCGGTCCACTTGAGGAATTGGCGCGCTCCATCGAGAGCGTCGGGTTGATCCAGCCGGTGATCGTACGCCGGGCCGGTGACGGCTACGAACTCATCGCCGGTGAGCGCCGCTGGAGGGCGGCTCAATTGGCCGGGTTCACGGTCATCCCGGCCATCCTGCGTGAGGCGTCGGACGTCGAGAGCCTTCAGTTGGCGCTGGTGGAGAACGTAGTCAGGCAAGATCTGAACGTCATGGATGAGGCTTTCGCCCTCCAGGTCTTGCTGGAAGACCTCGGCGTGACCCAGGAAGCGCTCGCGGCGCAGGTGGGGAAGAGTCGCTCCGCGATCGCGAACAAGATCAGGTTGCTCGAACTGCCGGGGCCCGTGCAGGAGATGCTGGTCGAGGGAGGTCTCGCCGAAGGCCATGGTCGTGCTCTTCTCGGGCTTCGTTCGCGCGGCGACCAGCTGAGACTTGCCCGGAAGGCCGTGCAACAGGGATTATCTGTGAGGGTGGTCGAGAACGAGGTGCGGCGTGCCAACGAATCCGCTTCGGGAGAGGGAAGACCCTCAAAAGCGTCCACAATCTCCATCTCGAGTGAGACTCTCGACGCCGTGCGGGACGGCGTGTACGGTACGCTCGCGGTGATGCCCAGGATCCGATTGGGCAGGACCGGAGGCGTGGTGGAGCTCCCATTCGAGGACGAGGCCGCGCTGCGCGGACTGCTTGAGCGGCTGGGGCGGGTCTAGATACCACCGGCACTGCGTGCCCGGCTCTCAGCTCAGGTCGTGGGCCGGGCTGGAATCGTCCCTGCGGCCGGAACCACCTTGTGGCGCTCCGCGTCTCAGTCCCCGGAACGAGCGCGAACGGGTCGTGCCGCGATCCGGGGCCTCTTGGCCCCAAGGCGTTCGTAGCCCCGATTGTGGACCGCTCTCCGAACCCACTGACCGTCGATGAAGAGGAGGCCTGTAGAGATGCAACACTATATAGGACGGAAGTATGGGCTGCCGGCCTGGATTCTAGCCATTCTCCTGGTCGCCGCCGTGGGCGTCGTCGCTGTCGGCTGCGCCGACGACGCGGAACCCGCCGTGACCGGAGCCGGTGGCTCGGTGCAGCCCATCGATTCGATCACGGTCTCCGGAGAAGGTCTGGTCAAGGCCGGACCGGACGAAGCGACGTTGACCATCATCGTCGAGACCGATGCGCCAGACGCCCCCCAGGCGCTGGATGCGAACTCCACGCAGATGACGCAAGTGCTGGAAAGGTTGAAGGCCGAAGGACTGGCCGAGGAGTCGCTGCAGACCGCCAACGTAGCCGTGTACCCCAACCGCAGATGGGATCCGCAGTCCGGTGAGGAGACCATCGAGGGCTACCGCGCGCAGAACTCCATCCGAGTTACGCTCACCGACCTGACAAAGGTGGGCGATGTCTTCACGGCGGCGACGGAAGCGGGGGCCAACAACATCAGCGGTCCGGAGTGGCGGCTCGCCGACGACAGCGCAGCAGTCACTGAGGCGCTCGACAAGGCGTTCGCGAGCGCTCGAAGCAAGGCCGAGACGCTGGCCAAAGCGGCTGGTCTGAAGCTGGGGGCCGTGCTCACCATGCAGGAGAGCTCCGTCGCGATCCCACCCATCATGTATGGCACCAGGACTGGAGGCGACGCCGCATCCATGGAGTCTCTGAAGTCCACCCCGGTGAACCCGATGGATCTCGAGGTCCAGGCTTCGGTGACGCTCACCTTCCGGCTCGAGAAATAGGCCGACTGGGGCGCGGCGCATGCCTTCGGTGACAGCGCGCCGCACCGGAGTCCGACCCCAGCCCGAATGAAGTCCGAGGAGCCCCGCTTCGGCGGGGCTCCTCGCGTCGTTCCTGATTTCCGTAGATGAGTGGCGCAGATGCCTTCCTCGGCGGCGCCGGTGGTGCCTCCGCAAGCGCCTTCGCAACCGCCCCCGGGATGTCCGCCTGCTATGATGCGGGCATGGAGTTGCGTATCGAGAAGACCCCCTCCAGCTCGGGCTGGCAGGTCCATGTGGTGGTCGCGTTGGATCGTCAAGAGACCAGCGAACTGTTCCTCGCGGGAGACAAGCTGATCTCGTGGCCCACAGATGGCATGCGCTCCTCGGGCTCTGGCCCCATGAACAGGAGCAACATGTTCCTGTCTGAGATGGTCGCCCGTCCTGACGGGCTGATACTGACCTATGACGACGCGGAGCTCGCCGAGCGGACCGGCAAGATCCTCGAGCACCAGATCCGGTCCGCCTTGGGAGGGTAGTCGCGCGTGAGTAGTGAAGACCCCATCTACGAGCTTGTTCGCAGCTACCTGGATATCGACGGGGTGCTCGCTGCGGTGCTGGTCTCGGACCAGGGACTCGTCGTCAACGGTGCGATGAACGATGCTGTCGACGTCGATACCATCTCTGCCCTGATCGCGGAGACGGTGGCGTCGGCTCAGCGAGTCGGGGTTGAGTCCGCGGTCGGCAGGATGGAGACCATGATCCTGGAGTTCGAGAAGCTCTCGCTCCTGCTGGCACCGTTCGACCACGAACTCATGCTGGCGTTGGTGGGGAGGCCCGGCACCTTCGCGCGCTCGGCGGGTCTGGTCGGGTCGTAGGTTCCGGTGCGTGGGCCACGGGCCCACATCGTGCCGGATACGCGACTGCCGGCGCCCGACTATCGGCGCCCGACTATCGGCCCCCGACTATCGGCGCCCGACTATCGGCGCCCGACTACTTCACAGAGTCGAGGAGCTCTCCGGTCTTGTAGTCCAGCAGCGCGATGACGTCGGCGCGCGCCCCGGGCGACTCACCCGGGGTCTGCCCCCACACCTCCCAGATGAACTGACCCGGTGAGGGAACGAACAAGTTCGTCCCGTCCTTGGCCACGTATTCGTAGGACCCCTCGCCCCCCAAGAAGAGAAGCTCCACCTTGTTAGGTCTGTATTCGCTTCCCGAGAAGAGGCTTTTGGCCTTGGCCAGGGCTTCGCCTGACGTGTTCAGGACCGACGATGGGCTGACGGTGGCCGCGGCGAAGGCGAAGCGATAGGCGTGTATCGGGTCCATCAGATACTGGCCGTCTTGCGTCGGGGACGTGTACCGTTCGGCCACCGGCATGGGCAGCAAGAGAAGCAGAGCCACGACCACGATGACCACAACTGCCCAACGACGGTTCATTCTTTTCGCCCGATCTCGTTCGGGTTGCCTGGCTTCCTTTGCAGCGGAGCGGCGATCCAGCGCCGGAGCATCAGGGTATCAGAGATCAAGTGGTGCGACGATCACCCGAGTCTTCCCCTCGGGCGCCCTGGGCATCCCCGGCCCCACCGCCCGTGTCAAGCATCGCGGCGGCTCTCTCTGCGGACTCGATTTCCCAAGGAGAGAGGTCGAGCGGTGACGCGGGGCGTGCGCGGAGACGGATCCTGGTGGCGAACCAGACTACAGCCGCCAACAGAGATAGCAGACCCAACATGGCGGTTCCGAGGGTCTCCAGACCGACCACCGAGAGCAGTCCGTACTCGGTGTCGGCGTACGCTTGCCACTCGTGGCTCAACTCCAAATCAGAGCGGCCGTACGTATCGAGGAGCGCTTGGCTGAACGTGCGGGCATGTGAGAGGCGGCTCACCAGATCCCAGAGCCTGTCCCGGCCGTACTCGTCGACGAAGAATCCCACAACGGCGAGCCCCTGGATCGTGGGGAGTTCGCGGTCTGGGCCGCGAAGCGCGTCGAGGCGGTCGAGCTCCGGAAGCGGTAGGAGTCGTCCGGAAGCCGCCAAGTAGAAGACCTCCCGGCGATGGCTGTCGGCGCCGGACATGAATTGAGCGAACCCTTCGTTGAACCAGTCTGGGACGGCGAGTCCACGGCGGATGTTCTTGCCGAGGAGGATGTGGACCAACTCGTGGGTGACGACCTCCTGGTCCAGGTCGGCGCCGCGCAGATAGATGTGGTCTCCCCCGAAGGTCGCGAAGCCACGAGTCATGGCGGCGGGTTGGATGCGTTCGTACTCCGCCGTGTCCTCCACCACGACGATGGTCACCGGTTCGGAGGGGAGGAACTCGAAGTGCGGTGCGAGGAGGTCCCAAGCGTGCTCGGCCAAAGTCAGGGTCTGCTCCGCCGTCGAGGCTGAGGCGGATCGCACCACGAAGTGATCGGAGGTGCGCGTCGCCCCGAGGGTGATGGGCCGGCCCGTCGGCTGACCCGCCGGCGAAACG
>DASRMJ010000170.1:0-7463 GCA_035647995.1 Thermoleophilia bacterium
TGAGGGATGACGTCGCCGGCCCGCTGCACGATCACGGTATCGCCTACGCGCAGGTCCTTGCGGCGGATGTCGTCTTCGTTGTGCAGGGTCGCTTGGCCAACAGTCACCCCGCCCACCTCGACCGGTTCCAGCACCGCATACGGGTTGAGCATCCCGGTGCGGCCGACGTTGATGCGTATGTCGAGGAGCCGGGTCTGCGCCGTGCTCGGTGCGAACTTGTAGGCGACCGCCCATCGCGGATCCCGGCCGGCGGCCCCCAGAGCCAGCTGCACGGTGCGGTCGTCGATCTTGACCACGACACCGTCGATGTCGTATCCGAGAGAGGCCCGCCTTCTCTCCCAGTCACGGCAGACGGCCAGGATCTCATCGAGTCCGGCGACCCGCCGAACGTCGGGGCTCACGCGAAAACCACGGGCACGAAGCCACTCGAGCACCTGCCACTGTCCGCCCGACCACGTCTCCGGGGCACCTTCGCCCAGGGCATCCAGCAGACTCGTCCCGGCGAGAACGACACCGTAGGCCCACATCGAGACAGGACGGGAGGCTGTGACTCGAGGGTCCAGCTGCCGCAGCGACCCCGCGGCCGCGTTGCGGGGGTTGGCGAACGTGGACTCGTCGTTGGCCCTGCGACTCTCATTCAGCCGCTCGAACGCCTCGAGCGGCAGGTAGACCTCGCCGCGCACCTCCACCAGGTCCGGCACCGGCACCTCCGTGGACGAAAGCCCCTGCGCCGACAGCATCACCAGAGGGATAGCCGAGATCGTGCGGAGGTTCTGGGTGACGTCTTCGCCCACCGACCCGTCTCCCCGGGTCGCTCCGCTCACGAGGACACCGTGCTC
Organism: Thermoleophilia bacterium; assembly: GCA_035647995.1. Taxonomy (GTDB): domain Bacteria; phylum Actinomycetota; class Thermoleophilia; order RBG-16-64-13; family RBG-16-64-13; genus JAHJSA01. The sequence goes on from DASRMJ010000170.1 coordinate 840, forward strand.
GTACCGCAGTGAAACGGCGAGACCGTCTATCTTGGGCTCCAGGGTGAACCTGAGCGACTCCGGAGCGAAGCCCGTCTCCTCGGCCAGGCGCACCACCCGCCGATACCACGCCTCGAGTTCCGCCTCGTCCTTGGCGTTCGCGAGGGACAGCATGGGCTCCAGGTGGCGGATCCGACCGAAAGCCTCCAGCGGCTCCCCGCCCACACGCTGGGTCGGCGAATCGCCTGTGAGGAGGTCCGGGAACTGCGTCTCCAGCCCGCGCAGTTCGCGAAGGAGGTCATCGTAGGCCGCGTCGGCGATGATCGGGCTGTCGAGCCCATAGTAGAGATGGTCGTGGCGGCGGATGAGCGCGCGCAGTTCGAGCACGCGCGCCGCGGTCTGATCGTACGCAGGCCCCGGTCCCGCCGTCATGAGTCTCCGGTCAGCGTGTCGGATCCGGAGAGCACCACTTCAAGTTGCGCCATCGTCCGCACCATCCGGTCCGGCGACTCGGCGGCCAGGTCGCCCTCAGGGAAGACGCCCCAGGCGACACCTACCGAGCGCAGACCCGCGGCCGTCGCGGCCTGGAGATCGTACGGACTGTCGCCCACGTATACGGCGCTCTCGGGAGCCGCCCCGAGTGAATCGAGCGCGCGCAGCAGAGGTTCGGCGTGGGGCTTGTGGTAGGTGGTCTCCCCCGCGCACACGACCGCCTCGAACAACTCTCCCACGCCGGTGACGCGAAAGGCCATCTCGGTAGTGTGTCGAGACTTGGACGTCACTAACGCCAGGCGGACCCCGCGCGCACGAAGGCGGAGCAACAGGTCGGCCATGCCCGGGTAGAGCCGCACTCGGCGGTCGTGTTCGCGATGGTTGTAGTCGCGGTACGCATCGACGAGTTCCTGCGCCCGCACCTCGTCGAACGACTCCATCTGCTCCAGGAGAGGCCGCCCGACGTTGTGCACGGCGTCTTCTCTCGTCGACCGGTAGCCGAGGACGGTCAAGATCGCGTGCTCGAACGAGTCGACGATCAGTTCCACCGAGTCGAGCACGGTCCCGTCGAGATCGAACATGACCACCCGCGGCGCGGGCTCGAGCGGCGAGAGGCTCGGGCTCGAAGAGGACGCTGCGGTCTCGTACGCGGTCTCGTCAGCGGTCTCGTTCCCGGTCGCGGTCTCGGCCGCACGACCCATCGCAGCGTCGCCGACCGCTGGTGCGGCATCGCCCGGCTCGGCGTCGCCGCCCGACTCGGCGTGGCTTCCGGGAATCCCGGCATCGCCCGGCTCGGCCCGTTCCCGGCCTTCGCCGGGGAACGCCCACGCACCCGCCGCGGGCTCCGTGACGGCGTCCGCAAGGTCCAGTCTCCAGTCCTCCATTCGGCGCAGCACGTCGTGCGCGGTCAGATGGAAGTGGATGGGGGTCACGCTGACGAAACCGCCGCCGACCGCTTCGAAGTCGGTGCCAACCTCATTGTGGTAGTCGAGGTCATCGCCGTAGACGAAGTAGCGGCGACGCGACCCCCGACTCTCCTGCAGTTGCACGCGGTCGCCGTAGATGCGCTTTCCAAGCGTGGTCAACCGGATCCCCGACAACGCTTCCCAGTCGAGATCGGGGCAGTTGATGTTCAGCAGCGCCTCGGCCGGGAACCCCTTCTCGAGGATCGACTCCACCACCAGACGGGAGACCCGAGCGGGCACACTGAGATCGTAGCCGTCGTGATAGCCGTCGGCCGATACCGCCAGAGAGGGGATGCCCAGCATGATGCCCTCGAACGCAGCGGCGACGGTTCCCGAGTAGGTGATGTCGTCGCCCAGGTTTCCGCTCAGATTGATCCCGGACACGATGAGGTCGGGGCGGCGCTCCAAGAAGCCGAGCGCCGCCAAACGGACGCAGTCCACCGGCGTGCCGTCGGTGGAGTGTCCCATCGATCCATCGGGCAGGATCCGCTCCTCCACCCACAGAGGGGCCCTCATCGTGATGCTGCGCGCCGCCCCGGTGCGGTTGCGATCTGGGGCTATCACGTGCACGTCACCGAGGGGGTCGAGAGCGCGCTTGACGGCGAAGAGACCAGGCGAATCGATCCCGTCGTCGTTGGTGAGCAGGATCGTCAGGCCCGAGCGGGGCAGGTGGACGAGAGGGTGTTCGGTGCTCATCATGGTCCGCCAAGGATAGGTCACGGCGCGGGAACGGTCCAGTAGACGCCGGCCCTGCCGCCCACCCGAAGATCGAGCAGCAGGCTACGGAAGGATCAGCTCCGGTCTGCTCAGTGTGGGAACACAGGGAGCGACGAACTCTCCCTGCACATACGAGACGCCCGCCCGACGAAGGGTGGTGAACTCCCGCCTGTCGATGCAATCAGCGGCGAGGATGCGCATGTCGTGACGAGTGGTGAACCGACTGAGCATGAGCAGGTACTCGAACTCATCCTGATGACGATGCACGTCCCGCACCAGCCTGCCGCTCACCCGGACAACATCGGGGCTCAACTCCTTGAGGTAGTCGAGCGGCAACGGCCTGTTGGGAGAGAGGTCCACACAGAGCCGGAAGCCCATGTCCCCCACTGAGCGCCAGGCGGACAGTCCGGCGGGGAAGTGATCGGCCAACCTGTCCGAACCCACCAGAAAGAGCACGTTGGCCGGCGTGATGCGCGCAGGTTCACGGTGGTAGAGCAGGGACATCAACCGGACGGCGCTCTCGAGAAGCTCCTCGGCCGTAGCCCTCAGCACGAGTTGCTCGGCGCCGTCCAGCGCATCGTCCACGGCGCTGAGCGTCGCATGATGGTACAGATCCAGGACCCTCAACTCCTGTCCCGTCCGTTCCGCCACGTCGAAGACGACGTCGCCGTGCTGCAGGTTCGAGTAGAGCGGACCTTGGACCACCGCGTCGAACGCGACGGTCTTGCCGGACTCGATGGCTGCGATCGGTTGGAAGAGGGTGGTCAGCCGGCCTTCGTCGAGCGCCGACCGCAAGTGGTCCCCCATTTCCACGAGACGCGCGGCGTGCTTCTCCCGCGCGCTCCGCTCCGCTTCTACCAGCCCGGCTACGAGCGCGTCCTCGAGCGTCCCGGCGGCCTCCGGACGATTCACCAACCCGGCGCCCACCTCGATCGTGGTGCGCTCCATGAGCTCGGCGGCGACGCCATCGGACAGGAGTTCACGCACGAGGTCCGCCACTCGATCGGCGACCAGGTCGACGATCTCCAACCCCAGGTCGGCCGACTCCCGCGGGCCGGAGAGAAGGATAGCGAAGCCCTCTCCCCTCAGACCTAGATCGGCCGGGAGGTCGAGCTGGCGCAGGCCATGACCCAACATACCCATGGCCGCGCCCGAGGCGCGTTCGTAGACGCTCTGGATCTCGCGCCAGCCGTAGAGTCGAGAGGTGTGGCCCCAATGCTCGAACCGGACGAACAGCACTCCCATTGTGCTCGTCCTCTCGAGTTCGTGACGTGCAGCCTCGATGACGCTGCCAAGGGAGGGGAGCAGTGACGACGGGTCGTCGGTCAGGCCGCGGAGCCACCGACCCAGCGGCGAGGCCCACGCAGAAGTGGGGTCGCCGGCATGTCTGCCCGGGTTCGGACTTGAAAGACTTGGGACGCGTGCGGCAGATCCGACGGTCCGCTCACCGCCGGGAGACTCGGAAGGAGAAGGCGGCCGGTCGTTCATCGCGAACCCCCCGCCCGGGACTCTCTAGGAGTCGCCGGTCTTTGAAGAGACTACGCTTTCCTTCTTCGCCGACGCATCGGCGTTCTTCTTCGCAGCAGCACCATCCGAGCCCGCCGCACCGGAAGTCGCGGAAGAACCGTTCCCATTCGGCCTGTCGCTGTCGGAGGCGCCCTCACCGCCGGATCCACCGCTGTCGGAGGAGCCGTTCCCGCTGGAAACGGACAGGGTCTTCTTCCGGGCATAGTCGGTAGTGTAGAATCCGCTCCCCTTGAAGTGTATCGCTACGGGGAAGAGCATGCGACGAACAGCGCCGCCGCACTCCTCGCACTCGGATACAGGGTCGTCGGACATCTTCTGGAAGACTTCGAACTGGTGCTCACACTCGTGACACCGGTATTCATATGTAGGCAACTCGTCTACCTCCTCAAGGCGGTAACCGAGGGGAAGTATACCCGAGTGCGACGGGTTTTTCGCGCGGGAGGGACCGTGTCCGCTGGCACTCCTCACTGGGGAGTGCCAATTGTGTCCACCGGCCGGCCGATCCGCGGCTCATCCACACGCTCTCCGCTCGTCCGTGCGTCCCGCTCTCGCAGTCGCCGCAGCCCCGCCTCGCCGCCACTCCCCGCTCACTCACCCAGGTGGATGGGCGGATTGTGACCCGGGATGACCACGGCTGGGTCAAGGCCCTTGATGCGCCGCCAGCTGCGCAGTAAGTCATCGCGACCAGGGAAGCCCGCAGGGAGTTCCATGCTTGTGAAGTAGGCGGGGAGGGGTCCCACGGTGTCTCCGGCGACGACCACGGTGCCTTCCGCTGTCTCCGCCACCACGCAGATCGAAGCAGCGGTGTGGCCCGGAGTGCGCACGAAGAAGAGATCGGGGCCGAGTTCGCCTTCCTCGCCTTCAAGCAGGCGGACGTTGGGGGGCTCGAAACCGAGTCGATACTCGGCGAGATAGCGGTTGTACTCCCACTTGTGTATGGCGCACGTGATGCTCGGGAAATACGCGTTGCCATGCGTGTGATCGACGTGGTGGTGGGTGTTAACCACCAGGTCGATGTCCCCCGGGTCGACGCCCAGTCGCTCCAGGCCGAGAAGGACGGGGGGTCCCTGCATGATCATCCCGGGGTCGACGATCACCGTGAGCGGCCCGCGCAAGAGCACGGTGTTGGGCCAGGCGATCATCCCGTGCACCGGATGCTCCGACTTGATCTCCTGGTAGCGGGTGAAGCGGTCGTGCGGAAGGTCACCGGGGCGGTCGAACTCGACCACCGTCCCGTCCTCCACCGCGAAGACGTAGCGCTGCGCCGGCACGATGACGTCCCAGCGGTACAACTTATCGCCCCCCATTCCCACTCACCTCCGTAGGGCGCGCCGTCAGGCCGCGCCTAGAGCCATCCGGGACGGTCGTGCCCGGACCGATTTCCGACCTCAGGTGAACTGGTCGTCCTCACGATAGCAGGGCGCCCCGGAGAACAGGTGTGACTCTTCCGGCCGAGGGAACGCGGGGTTCAGGGCTTTGCGACTTCCCCGAGGCGCTAGCACCACGCCGAGTAGTCCGCCGAAGAACCCCCCCCACAAGAAACTCCTGATCCTGCCCCAATCCATCTGCGGCTCACCTCACCCTAGCGGACGCGCTGCCATGCGAAGTACCCGGCGACTGCCATGACCAACCAATTGACCACCGCTCCCCGGGAGAACCCGAAGAGCACGACGTGCGGACTCAGACCGAAGCGCACGATGGCGGAGAGCACGGGTGGGAACACGAAGGCCCACACGGTTCCGGCGACGGCGACGGCCGCGGGCTCCACTCCCCGATAGAACCGACCTGCGCGCAGCACTAGTTCACCCATCACATACCCGATGCCCGCGCCTGCAAGGAACGCCAGGAAGAAGAAGCCGACGGTCGAGAGAAGGAAGTAGTAGACGAACCCGACCACGGCGCCGCCCGCCAGGGCGGCCGCGATGGACCGTGCCCATCGACCAGGGCCAAAGGTGAGACGAGCGGACCGAGGGAGGCGCGCACACTCCCTGCACTTGATCCCGACGGCCGAGTAGACCATGCAGTCGGTGCAGATGGGCTTGCTGCAGGAGCTGCAGCGAACGTACGTCTCTCGCTTGGGGTGATTAACGCACGTAAGAGGCGCTATCGTACCCGGGGTCGCAGCGTCCCGGTCGGGATCAGCGGGGGGCATGACACAGACTCCGAGGGATCAACACGAGCCGGAACGGCGGAAGGCGGCGTGCACCGCGACCTCTCTTGACGGCACGCGGATGAGTTCCTTCCGGTAGGAGCGGTGCGCGGCCTCGAGCTCGCTCTGGGCCTCCTGGGACGCCGCGTCGAGCTCGGACTCGAGCTGTTCCACCCGCCGAAGAAGCTCCTCGAGCTGACCTTCGAGTTCCAGCACCTTCTCGACTCCCACGAGGTTGAGCCCGACCATGGTGGTGAGCCCCTGGATGCGCCGAAGACGCTCGACGTCCTCCATCGAGTAGAGCCGTGTGCGTTTCGACGAGCGGTTCGGCCTGATGAGCCCGCGCCGTTCATACATGCGAAGAGTCTGAGGATGCATGTCGGCCAGCTCGGCGGCGACCGAGATCATGAACAGCGGGCGCGTCTTGTCATCGGAAACCATGGCTCACCCCCCGGGACTCCATCACCAACCGGGCAACCCGGTTCGCGGATCTTCACCCCGCAACGTCGCGAACTGCTCGAGAAGCCCACGCTCCTCTTCGGTGAGATCGGTCGGCGTGACCACCGCGATCCGTGCCAGGAGGTCGCCGCTCCCACCTTCCCCAAGCTTCGGCGAACCCTTGCCGATGATGCGCAGCATCGTTCCGTCACGGACGCCTGCGGGCACCTTGAGAGCCACTTTACCATCTGGGGTAGGCACCGGCACCATCGCTCCGAGAGCGGCCTCGGCGAGCGTGATCGGCACGTCGATGACGAAGTCGGAGCCCCGCCGATGGAACACGCCGCTCTCCTCGAC
>DASRMJ010000171.1:0-2140 GCA_035647995.1 Thermoleophilia bacterium
CCACAACCACATCGCCCCCCACGACCACCACGACTACCACGACTACGGGGTAGGGCGTCTCGGCTACGGGGTAGGGCGGGCGGATCGAAGGTTCGGTCGAGGGTCGGGGCGGCGTCTCAGCTGCAGCCCCGGGCGTCGACGCGTCGGACGGCGCGGAAGGGAGACAGCGTGGAAGCGGTTATCACGACCAGCGGCCTCACGAAGACCTACGGCAACGACCGCGGCATCCTCGACCTCGACCTCGAGATCGAGGCGGGTGAGGTCTTCGGATTCCTCGGTCCGAACGGCGCCGGCAAGACCACGACCATACGCACACTGCTGAACTTCCTGCGGCCGACCTCCGGTTCGGCCACGATTTTCGGCCTGGACTCGCGCACGGAGTCGGTGGCCATCCGCGCCGCCGTGGGCAACCTTCCGGGTGAGTTCACTCTGGAGGAGAAGCTCACCGGGGAGCAGCTGCTTCGCTACTACGGCCGCCTGCGAGGCGTCCACGATCTGAGCTACGGACACGAGTTGGCGCGCCTCATCGACGCCGACCTCAAGCGGCCCATCGGCCGCCTGTCCCGTGGCAACAAGCAGAAGATCGGACTCGTGCAGGCCATGTTCCACCGCCCGCCGTTGCTCGTACTCGACGAGCCGACGGGGGGCCTCGATCCGCTGGTGCAGGAGGCCTTCCTCGACGTGATCCGGGAGACCGCGGCGGAGGGGCGCACGGTGTTCTTCTCCTCGCACGTCCTCAGCGAGGTGGAGCGCGTGTGCGACCGCGTGGGCATCATCAAGGAGGGTCGCCTCGTCGCGTTGGAGACCACGGAGACTCTTCTGCACAAGCGGATGCGCCGGCTCACCGCGACCTTCGAGGTGCAGGTCGACGGCGCCCTCTTCGCGGCCATCCCCGGCGTCGAAGATGTGAGGGTGGACGGGAAGTCGATCACGCTCGCCGTTCGCGACGACCTGGACGCCGTCGTCAAGCTGGTGGCCCGCTACCCCTTGGCCGCCATGGAGCTCGAGTACCCCAATCTGGAAGAGATATTCCTCGCGTACTACGGAGGTGGGTCGTGAACGGCGGGATCGTGTCGGACGAAGCGGCCATTGGAGGCGCCGCGGCCAGGGGGGGCGTCGCGATCCCCGAGTGGCCCGTCCGTCTCGGCGCGCTCATCGGCCACCAACTGCGTTCGAGGATGCGGAGCACGATCGTGTGGAGTCTGTCGCTCGGACTACTGGGAACGCTCTACGTAGCCCTCTTCCCAACGATGAAGGGTCAGCTCGACCAGTACATGTCGGCTCTGCCCGAGGAGTACTTGGCCTTTCTGGGCCTGGGGACATCGTCCATGTCGACGTTGGCCGGGTTCCTGTCGATCGAGATGCATAGCATCATCGCTCCACTTGCCCTCGCCTTTCTTCCGATCATCATGGGTGCGCGCGCGATCGCGGGTGCCGAGGAGACGAAGTCGCTGGACGTGCTTCTGTCGAATCCGCTCCCCCGGTGGATGATCGTGGCTTGCGCCTTTCTGACGATGGTGGTGGAACTGGGCATAATCGTCTTGGCGCTGGCGTTGTTGATCCTTGTGCCGACGCTGATGGTGGGCGAGTCCCTGAGCGTGGCGAATCTGTTCGCCGGTTCGCTCAACCTCATCCCCTTCTGCCTCTTCTTCGGCGGGTTGGCACTCCTCTTCTCGGCGGCCTTCAGACGTCCGGGCCTTGCGATCGCGATCCCGGGAGCGGTGCTCGTAGCGAGCTACGTGCTCGATGGGCTGGCGGCGGCCATCGACGCCATCGCGGGCCTTCGGCCGCTCTCCATCTTCTATCACTACGGCTCGGCCATAGAGACGGGCATGCCTTGGGGCAGCGCGGCGGTGATCACGCTGTTTGCGGTGGCCTTCGCCGGCTCCGCCATGGCCCTCTTCTACCGCAGGGACATCTACACGTAGCGGGTGACCCCGCGACGCGCCTCGCCATCATCGGGTCCCGACGGCGTCCGGGTACGGTGAGCGGAGCGATCCGCGACGACTCAGTAGGCGGAATCCTCCGTCGCGCCGCCGACCCTGCTCCGCGTGAATGTGCGGTAAATGAGCGCCGTGTACGCCAGGACCACCGGCACTCCGATCGCGGCGATGACGAGCATCGCGCTCAGGGCCAGGTG
>DASRMJ010000172.1:0-3496 GCA_035647995.1 Thermoleophilia bacterium
CCCGATCTCTTGGTGGTCGACGAGCCTTTCGCCGGGCTGGACCCCGTCAACACGCGCCTCATCAAGGAGATCATCGAGGAGCAGGCCTCGGCCGGCTGCGCGGTCATCATGAGCACCCACCAGATGTACCAGGTGGAGGCCCTGTGCGCCCGCATCGCCCTCATCGACAAGGGGCGTACCGTGCTCTACGGCGACGTGCGCGACATCAAGCGAGACTTCGCCGGCAACGCGCTGGCGGTGCGCGGCCACGGCGACTTTGAGAACATACCCGGGGTGCTGGAGGTCCGGCGGTTCGACGGCTCCTGGCGACTGAGCCTGGAGTCAGACGCCGATCCGCAGCAGGTGCTGCGCCGACTGGTGGAGCGTGACGTCATCATCGAATCGTTCGAGGTGGCCGAGCCTTCGCTCGACGACATCTTCGTGGCCGTGGTGCAGGGAGGAGCGGGAGGAGCCCGTGCGGCCGACCGGACCACCGAGAACTCGGACGGCAACACGAGCGCGGAGCACCGGACTGTGGGCGCATCCACGCGGGAGGACGGCACAGTCGGTGAATAGGATGTGGCTGGTCGCCCGCTACGAGTACCTGCGCACCACCCGCCGGCGCTCCTTCCTGCTGGGCATGTTGGCGATTCCCGCCGTCTTGGGCGTGATCATCCTCGCGGGCGTCCTGGTGTCCGGCACGGTGGACCCACTCGATTCGGCGGGCTACGTTGACGGCAGTGGCATCCTCGAGCCGCCCGCGGGCCGGGCCGGCGAGTCGCTCCCTCGACGCTTCGCGGACGAAGCCGCGGCGCGGAGGGCCCTCGAGCAAGGTGAGATCCAAACCTACTACCTGATACCCCCCGACTACCTCGCCACCCGGCAGGTCTCCATCAAGTTCTTAGGCGACCCCCCGAGCGACAAACTCCAGAACGACTTCGACGGCTTCATCCGCGACTCGATCACCTCCGGCCTTCCCGACGAGGTGCGAACGCGGCTTCGCGACGGCTTCGATGTGACCCTTCGCACCGCAAGCGGCAGGACAATGAACTCCTCCGGCTTCGCGAACCTCATCCTCCCGGGGCTGGTGGGATTCCTGTTCATGTTCGCCGTGCTCACCACCGGGGGCTACCTGATGCAGGCGGTCGCCGACGAACGCGAGAACCGCACGGTCGAGGTGCTGGCGACCTCGTTGACCCCGGAGCAGCTCATCGTGGGCAAGGCCATCGGACTGGTCGCGGCGGCGCTCACGCAGTTGGCGGTGTGGAGCATCACTGTGACCGCGGCCCTGGTGGTGGCCGCCCGATACGTGGAGTTCCTCGCTCGACTGACGCCTCCCGTCAGCCTGATGGTCGTGGCTATGGTGTTCTTCTTGCCGTCGTTCGCCCTGGTGTCTGGAGTTATGACGCTGGTGGGCTCAGTCGTGGGCGACAGCCGGCAGGGTCAGCAACTCTCGGCGATCATCAACATGTTCTTCGTGCTCCCGCTCTTCTTCCTGACTATCATGATGGAATCGCCGGACGGCATCCTCGCGGTCGCGTTGACCCTCTTCCCCACGACCTCGATGGTCACGGTGGCGATGCGCTGGGGCGTCACCGACGTCCCCATCTGGCAGCTAGGCCTCGCGTTCGCGCTGGTGAGCGCCGCCGCCGGCGCCGCGGTGTGGGCCGCCCCCCGGGTGTTCCGCACGGGCATGCTCCGCTACGGCCAGCGCCTCGCGCCGCGCCACCTGTTCGGTGGGCTGCGCTCGGGAGGGCGATGATGGCGGCCCCACGACAGACCACACTCCGCACGCCCCGCAGCCTCCTCGTGGCCAAGTATGAGTTGGTGAGCACGCTGAGGCGACGCTCCTTCTGGGTGATGGCCCTGCTGTTCCCCGCGGTGGTCATCGTCTTCAGCGTGATGAGTCAGTTCGTAGCGGGTCGGTCGGCCGACAGGGGCACGGGTGCCGTGGGTCCTCAGAGCGCCGCAGTGGGCTACGTGGATGAGGCGAGCCTCATCAAGCATCTACCCGCAGGTGTGGACCCGTCGTGGGTGACGCCTCTCTCCGACGAGTCGGCCGCGAGGCGAGCCCTGGCAGCCGGCGAGATCGCCCGCTACTACGTGATCCCGCCTGGTGCCGTCGCCGGCGGCGACCTGGTGCGTGTGGAGCGGCAGTTCCAGCCGCTCAGCGCACTCGACGCCGACCCCCTCATAAGGTACATCATCGTCGCCAACCTCTTCGACGATCAGGAGCGGGCGCTCGTCTACCAAGACCCCACGCCGGACCCGGAATTGGTGTCGTTGGCCGGAGCCGCCACCGGCGCGGAGGCCGAGAAGCAGGGGCAACCCAATCCGCTGGTAGCCTACGCGGTCGCCTTCGTGATGTTCTTCGTCATCACCACGACCGGCGGCTTCATGCTGCAGAGTGTCTCCCGAGAGAAGGAGAGCCGCACTGCCGAGATCCTATTACTGAGCATCTCGCCGCGCCAGATCATGTCCGGGAAGCTCCTGGGCCTGACGGCGGTGGCCCTCGTCCAGATAGGCTTCTGGGCGGGCGCGATCACCCTGGCGCTCGATCAAGCTCGGGCGACCCTTGACCTGGTGATACCCCGAGGGATCCCGGCCGCGACCTACGTCGCGGGCCTGCTCTTCTTCCTGCTCGGATACCTGTTGTACTCCTCCGCCCTGGGGGCGCTGGGAGCGCTGGCACCCACGTCGCGGGAGGCGGGGCAGTTCACCATGGTGATCCTGCTTCCGCTCTCTGCCCCCCTGTTCCTGAACGCCGTGATCATGATGGCACCGAACAGCGCCGTGGCCGTGGCCATGAGCATCTTCCCGCTCACCGCCCCGGTGGCGATGGCGGCCAGGATGGTCATCGTCACCGTTCCCACGTGGCAGGTCGTGGTGGGACTCGCCGGGCTGGCGGCGGCCACCTACTTCTTCGTGGCCCTGTCCGCGCGGTTCTTCCGAGCCGATACGCTGCTCTCCGGCGCGTCGATGAGCCTGAAAAGAGTGCGCGAAGGCTTCGGGGGGCGGCGGGTCGGCTCGTCGTAGCCGGCGCCGCGGCCTCGGCCAGCGCCCGACTTCAGGCGTTGCGGACGATCAGCCCGTCGCGCGGGACACCGAGGGTGCGGCAGAGCGGGAGGCACTTGCCCAGCAGCAGGAAGGTGACCTTCCCCCGCAGCGCGGCCTCCTCCTCGAGCAGCTCGAAGTTGGCGCCGCCCTTCGATACCACCAGATCCGCCTCGGCCACCGACGCCCTCACCTCGGGCGACAGCTGGTCGAGGACGGTGCCCGGCAGCGCCGCCTCGATGCCGTTGCCCACGACCCGTGCCACCTCGCCAAGTCCCACGCCCAGCGCCTCCAAGACAGTGGCGTCGTTCAGCACGGGCAGCGACCGCGCGACGACCATCACCTCGGGCGGCCGTGAGCCGGGCGGCGCGGCGAACGGTCCATAGTCCCCGGCGACCTCCAGCAGTAGCCTGTCGAAGACGATCTCGCCGCAGTTGTCGAGGAAGTAGACGACCTTCCGGGC
>DASRMJ010000173.1:0-2648 GCA_035647995.1 Thermoleophilia bacterium
CCCCTCGACCGTGGCCGTGGTATCGGGTGTCTCGGTCGAGGTCGTCACGCCGAGCGAGCCCAGCTCCTCCTCCGATGGCCCGCAACCGCACCCGGGCAGCAACACGACGAGAGACAACACCGCAGCCAGAAGGACGAGGGCCACGGCCGGGGTCCCGATCGCGTCAACGATCCTCCGCTTCTGTTCCCCGACCCGCCGAGCTCTTCTCCAGCCAAGACCGCTGCCGCTTGCCACCAAGTGCCCCCTCCGTCGACCCCGCCCAAGAAGCCGCAAGGTTGCCCCATGCGTGCGGCAAGGTCAAGCAAGCGACCTGTGCCTCCCTGACGGCCCCCTCAACGGCGATCCCCGCCGAGCTGAGCTGGGCGTTGAACAGCCGCGTCACATGCTCATTGACCGCAGGCACCCGTGCGCCTACCATTGCCCGGGCGGATGTGAGCCGACACGGATGAGCCACGACGGGAGGTCCGACTGATGGTGCGGCTGGAGACGATCGAGTACGCGGCAGCCCCGCGATGAACCGCGAGGAGCGCGCGCTCGCACTGGACGCGCAGGACGAGCTCGCGGACTTCAGGGAGCACTTCTACCTCCCCCCGGACACCATTTACATGGACGGCAACTCCCTCGGTCTCCCCTCCCGCGAGGCCGAAGCAGCGCTGCTGCAGGTGCTGGACGAGTGGAAGCGTCTGGCCATCGGGGGATTCCTCCAGGGGGAGACGCCCTGGATCTCCCTGGGAGAGCGCTTGGGCGAGCTGCAGGCTCCGCTCGTGGGCGCCCATCCCGACGAGGTGGTTGCCACCGGATCAACGACCGTCAACCTGCACCAGCTCGTGGCCACCTTCTACCAGCCCGAAGGACGGCGCCGCAAGGTACTGGCCGACGAACTCAACTTCCCCTCCGACCTCTACGCCTTGCAGAGCCAGGTGCGGCTCCACGGCCTGGAACCGGCCCAAGACCTGGTGCTGGTGAGGAGTCGGGACGGACGCACGTTGCAGGAGGATGACATCGTGGCCGCCATGACCGACGAGGTCGCAACGGTGGTGCTGCCCTCCGTCCTCTACCGCAGCGGCCAGCTGCTCGACCTGGAACGCCTCACCGCGGAGGCCCACGCCCGAGGGTGCCTCATCGGCTTCGACCTCTGCCACTCGGCAGGAGCGGTGCCGCACGCGCTCTCGGCGTGGGGTGTGGACTTCGCGTACTGGTGCACGTACAAGTACCTGAACAGTGGGCCGGGCGGGATCGCCGGCCTGTACGTGAACCGCCGGCACCACGGACGACTCCCGGGGCTGTGCGGATGGTGGGGCTACCGCAGCGATGCGCGCTTCGCCATGCGACCGGAGTTCGAAGCCGCGCCGACGGCGGCGGCCTGGCAGATCGGCACCCCCACCATGCTGAGCGCCGCTCCCCTGTTGGGGTCGCTGGCGCTGTTCGCCGAGGCAGGCATGGAGCGTCTGCGCGCCCGCTCGCTCGCGCTCACCGAGTACCTCATGGAGTTGGTAGACACACTTCCCGAGGACCTGGGCTACCGCATCGGCACGCCGCGAGAGCCGTCGCGGCGGGGTGGCCACGTGGCCGTGGAGCATCCGGACGCCTGGCGCGTGTGTCAAGCCCTGCTCGCGCGAGGGGTGGTGCCCGACTTCCGGCCGCCCGACGTGGTCCGGCTCGCGCCGGTGGCCCTGTATACCACGTACCACGAGGTGTGGCGCGCGGTTCGCCACCTGGCGGCCGTGGTGCAGGAAGGGGATCTGGAGCACTTCAGCGCGAAGCGCGGGCTGGTGTCCTGAGGGCGTGCGTCCCCGGGGCTCTGGCGGGTGTTCCGAGGGCGTGCGTCCCCGGGGCGCGGCCTATCCCTGCCGGGATGGGGAGTACAATCGGCGGCGTAGCGCCCACGAATGCCAACCTTGGCGCAATTGAGCGAGAGGGGCTGGTCCGCACGCAACCCAACGACCCACTTCACGGCGTGACCCTTGAGACGATCGTTCGCAGGCTGGTCGATGAGTACGGCTGGGGCGGGCTCGCCGCGCAGATCGACATCAACTGCTTCAAGAGCGATCCGAGCGTCAGTTCGACGCTGAAGTTCCTGCGCAAGACACCCTGGGCTCGCAAGCAGGTCGAGGACTTGTTCGTGAGCTCCAAGCTCTGGACACGCGACTAGCTGAAAGCCCAGCCTCGTCGAGGCCGCCGTTGACTCTGGCGACAACCCTGGCGTCAACCCTGGCGGCGGCGACGCCGACCGGGGCGCTCAGCTCCAGCTCGGCTCGCCCGCCCGCCGAGGCGTCCGAAGCGGGCAAGCTCCCACGGATACGGGATCCGACGGCAACCTCCGCTCCCCACCCACTCCCGCCTTCCTCAGATCGGAAGACCGAGCTGCCCCTCGCGCGGCCTGTCCAGCACCTCGCGCACCGCGCGCAGAAGCGCCGCCGGGGTGAAGGGCTTCTCGAGAAAGTCGACGCCTGGGTCCAGACGACCGTCGGGCACAATGGCATTCCGGATGTAGCCCGACATGAAGAGCACGCGGGGCGAGACGCCCTGATAGCCGAGGCGTGGTCTCACTTCCACCGGGCGAGGAGGAACGGGGTAGTCGCCAGTTCAGCCCCTACCTCGGATTCATCGCGATCATGGTCGGCTTCCTCATCGAGTGGCCCACACCT
>DASRMJ010000174.1:0-5962 GCA_035647995.1 Thermoleophilia bacterium
TGGCGCTGCTGGGTGTATTCGGCACTGATCTCCAGGGCCTTCTCGGCACCGCCGAGGCAGGCGGCAGCCACCAATACCCGAGCGGCGTTGAAGCCCTCCATGACGGTATAGAAGCCCTTGCCTTCTTCGCCGAGCAGGCAATACGCGGGGATCTCCGCGTCTTTGTAAAGCCAGCCACCGGTGGACAGACCCATCCGGCCCATGTCCTCGTAGACGGTCCAGCTGATGCCTTCGAGGTGGGCGGGGATGTAGATGAAGGTGAGGCCCTTGTGGCCGGTGGTGGGGTCGGTCACGACGAGCGAGCAGTGACCGCTGGGAGCGCCGAGCTTCATGCACTCTTTCGGACCCGACACGTAGGCCTTCTCGCCGTTCAAGACGTAGGCGCCGTCCTTCTTGTCCGCGCGGGTCTTGATGCGGGCCAGGTCGGAGCCGCCACCTGGCTCAGTGGTGTTGATGCCCACAAAGGCCTTGCCGGCGGCCGCGGCGGGGAGCACTTCCTCGCGCAGTTGCTGGGTGCCGAACTTGTTGACGATGTACGACCAGCCGATGGTGAGCAGCGTGTACACCGGGGTGGACATGGAGAGATCGGCGCGGGCGATCTCGTGGATCGCGATCATCGCGTAGATCAGCTCTTCGCCGGGGACGGCGCAGCCGCCGAGTTCCTCGGGGACGGTCACGCCGAAGATCCCCAGGTCGACCATGCCCTGCACGATATCGTCCGGGATGCCGTTCTCGTCCTTGTCGATCTGCCGCGCCCGCGGCTCGAGGTTCTTGGTGGCCCACTCGCGCACACCCTGCCTGAACAGTTCCTGCTCCGTGCTATACCTGAAATCCATGCGACTCCTCCTTGACGACCACTCTCTTCCGAGCCGATCCGCATCGCCGAACGACGGTGGGCCGACCCAGTCTACACACCGAGCGCCCCAACGGCGCCACTCCCCTTCTTCCTTTCGCCTGCCTCCTTGGTCGAACCGTCGCCGCCAACGAACTATCTCCGCCGAACCCGGGAGCGGTACAGAGCACCCGGGAGGCGATGATGACTAGACCACACCCTCCGCACGCAGGGCCGCGATCTGCTCTTCGCTGTACCCAAACTCAACAAGAATCTGATCGGTGTGCTCCCCGAGAAGCGGCGGAGGCGAACGGTAGGTGACCGGCGTCTCGCTCATCTTCAGCGGGCTCCCCACGAGGCGGACGGAACCCGCGGTGGGATGCGGCAGCTCAACGATCATCTCCCGGGCCAGCACCTGCGGATCCTCCATGACCTCAGGGATCGACTTGACGGGACCGGCCGGTATGTTCCCTTTGTAGAACAAGTCAAGCCACTCGGCCGTGGACCGCTGTGCGAAATGTTCGCCTAGGATCGCCACCAGCTGTGCGTCGTTCTCCACGCGGCCCGGGTTGGTAGCGAACCGTGGGTCGGTGGACAACTCGGGCGCGCCGATCAACTCGCAGAGACGCCGGAATTGCGAGTCGTTGCCCACCGCGATGTTGAACCACCCGTCGGAAGCCTTGTACGACCCATAGGGAGTGATGTTCGGGGCTGAGTTCCCGCGACGTTTCGACACTTCGCCTGCCACCAGGTAGTTGCTGGCATGGTTGATGAGCCACGCCACGTGGGAGTCGAGGAGCGCGATATCGATCATCTGACCGAGGCCGGTGCGCCTCCTGGCCTCCACGGCCGCGAGCACCGCTATGGTCGCATTCATGGCCGCCGTCACGTCGACGATGGCGAGGCCCACCTTCATGGGAGGGCCGTCCGCCTCGCCGGTGATGCTCATGATGCCCCCGCGGCCCTGGATGACGAAATCGTATCCGGGCTGGTAGGCGTCAGGTCCGGTGTGGCCGTACCCGGTGATTGAGCAGTAGATCAGCCCCGGGTTCTCCTCGCGAAGCGACTCGTAGCCGAGCCCCAGGCGGTCGAGGTTGCCGGTCTTGTAGTTCTCCACCAGGACGTCGGATCCGCGCGCAAGCCGCCGCACCAGATCGCGCCCCGCCTCGCTCTTGATATCGACGGTGATGCTGCGCTTGTTGCGGTTCACGCACAGGTAGTAGGCGGATTCGGTGCCGACGTAGGGAGGACCCCACGTCCGAGTATCGTCACCCGCGATCGGTCGCTCCACCTTGATGACGTCGGCGCCCAGATCGGCCAGCATCATGGCACACATGGGGCCGGCCACGACCCGCGAGAGATCCAGAACCTTGAGCCCTTCCAGTGCTCCCGCCACTTTCCGTCCTCCAGCGCGAGTGATCGACGTTGACGGCGGCTTCCCGTCCGTGACGCACAGACCGGACGCGACGACGCCGCACGCGGCTGTGTCCGGCGTGAGACCGTGCGCAGCCGCATCCATTGCGCTGGGAGCTCATGGCCGTTAGTAGGGGGCAGAGACGGTGCCGACCCTGGGCCATGCGAGCAGCGGTACCAGTTCATCATCCCACTTTGTGATGCGGCGTTCAAGCGTCCGAGAGGATGGGCTAGTGCTCAGATGCGGGGAGTTCCGCCGCCTGAACGTCGGGCACGAGCGGCGAAGCGTCGACGGCCTCCAGGGCCTTGCGCAGAGCGTAGATCAGCGCCCCCTGCGAATGGCCGCGGTACCGGGCGCGGATGAGATCTTCCGTGGCGGCTCGGCCGTCGAGGACCGAACGGCCCTTTAGCAGGCGGTTGAGAAAGTCACCTGCGAGTGCGGTGACAAGGGTGGAAGAACACTCAACGATGATCCCCCGCTGGTCCACCTCCAGCACGACGCTGACGCGCTCATACAGGGCCTGGTGAGACACGTTCTGCGGGAGTCGCGCGTACCCCGAGAAGAGGTACGTGAAGGGCATGTCGCTCTGGCCGTGTTCGTCCACGCAGGTCAGTCTATCACCGTTGCGTTTGAACGCTACTGGTATTACCATACTACCTAACCGGCCTCGGAGGCGCGCCTCGTTGTCAGTCCGTGCACGACGACCCGGCGACCACAGGCGGAGGTGTCGGGGCCCGGAGATACCGACAGTGAGGTGATCTGCTTGGCAGCCACACACGAAGACGACCCATACGACCTCATCGCTCCTCGGCGCGTGACCGACGAGGTGGTGCGACAACTGCGCGCACTGATCTCCCAGGGGGAACTCGGCGCGGGGGCGCGACTACCGTCCGAGCGGCGCCTGGCCGAACTACTGGGGGTGGGTCGGCCCGCCGTGAGGGAGGCGCTGAGAGAACTGAGGGTCCAGGGACTCGTGCAGACCGGCCGAGGCCGGCAGGGCACAAGCGTGGCGGCGCCGGCCCTCGACGACGGCCTCACCACTGCCCAGCAGGTGGCCCAGCTCCTCGAACTTCGGATGGCCGTCGAGACGCAGGCGGCCGCGCTCGCGGTGAGACGTGCCGATGCCGCCGACCTGGATGCACTTCAGGCCTCACTTCCTGAAGGCGACAACCTCGATCACGACGACGACCGTCGGTTCCACGACACCCTCGCGGCCGTGTCCCACAACCCGCTGCTGCAGCGCGCGCTCGATGATCTCGTGAAACGCGTGTACGATCGAGCGGCCTCCGACTTCCCATCTCTCTACGAGCAACCGCACCGGGGCGCGATACGGAGCCAGCATGTAGCGATCGTGGCGGCGATACGCGGCGGGGATGAAGACGCGGCCCGGCGATCCGTGGCGCTGCACCTCGGCTATGTGGGCCGCATCCTCAATCAGCTCCTGGGGGCGAAGAGAGATATCCGCATGATCGTGTGCGATCTGGACGGCACCCTGCTCGCGGCGCCGCGCCTCGTCACGGAGCGCACCCGCGCCGCCATCGCCTCGGCACGGGACGAGCAGATAGCTGTATTCCTCGCCTCAGCCCGACCTCCCCGCTCGATGAGGGCCTACCACGCTCTGCTCGGGCTTTCCACACCCGTCATAGCGGGCAACGGCGCGCTGCTGTGGGATCTCGAATCGTCGATCCCGCTGGCCCGCGAATCCATAGACCACGGGTTGGCGGCGGAGATCATAGAGCTGGGCCGGTCCCTCGGCGCGATCGTCAACGCTGAGAGTGACGACGAGTGGTTCGCCGAGGGCACCAACGAGCGCATCCTGCGGAATCTGAGAACGTACGGGCTGGAACCGCCACACCGCGTCGGACCGCTCGACCACCTCCTGGGAGGGGACGAGCCGATCGACAAGGTCTTCCTCGACATCCGTGACCTCGCCCCTGACGTCCGCGAAGCGGCGCGCGCGTCGGTCCGCGCAGCTTTCGGCAGCCGCACAAACCTGACCGAGACAGCGGAGGGGTTGCTGGACTTGGTCTCGCTCAGAGCCTCCAAGGCCATCATGGCCCAACGCGTGGCGCGCTCGCGGCGAATACGGGCCGACCAGGTGGCGGCCATCGGCGACCACGAGAACGACGCGGCGCTGCTGCGCTGGGCGGGAACCGGGATCGCGATGGGCAACGCCACCGCCGGCGCCAAGGCGGCAGCGGACCTCGTGACCGCCTCCAACCTGCGCGATGGGGTGGCGGAAGCCATCGAGACGTGGATACTGGCCGGGTAACGAGTCGGCCGCTCGGATCAATCCGGAAGCCGTCAGGAAGTCGTCCGGAAAGGGGAGCTAAGAGAGGGACCGCAACTCGGCGAGGCGGGCGGAGACGCGCGCCTCGTCACGCTCGAACTCATTGCGTAGGCGCTCAGCCTCTCCGGCCGAGATATGGACCCCCGTGCCGCCCAGCGTCATGCTGCGTTCCATGGCAAGGTCCTCGAGTTCCTCCTCGAGTTCTGCAATCCTGGACCGCACTTCGTCACCGGATAGGTTCTCGACCCCTTCGCTCACCGACTCCATCGAACATCCTCCTGTCGTGCCGCCCTCGCAAGCGCGGCCTTGCGTCGCTCCTATCGGTCAGCTTATACCCCCCATGGGTATAAAGGCAAGGACCGAGGGGCGCCGTATCGTCCGGAATTCGCCCGGGCCTCAGGCGCGGGCGGCGCGGGCGGCGCGAGCGAGGCGGGCGGGAGGCGGCCTCACCTCTTGCGCGCCACCACGGCAAAGAAGGGCGTGCTCACGACGTCCTCGGAGACCACCTCGAACCACGGCTCGAGGAGCGACCTGACCTCATCGGTGGAGAGACGATGTTCAAGCGGCGGGCCCTGTTCGAGGGCATCACCCGCTCGGCGCCAGTCGACTATCACGAACAACCCCCCCGGTCGCAGCGCCGCCGCAAGACGCCGCAGGCCCTCCGCACCGTGAGCCTCATGGAAGGTGTTGACGCTCAGCGCTCGGTCTATCGAACCAACCGGTAGGGGCAGTTGGTCGGCATCGGCGAGCACTAGCTCCACGTTGGCGGGAGCACCCTTGCGCCTGTGCAGGTCCTGCATCTCGGCCTGTAGTTCCACCGCGTAGACGCTTCCGCTGGTCCACCCGGCTACCCTGTTCGCGTAGAAGCCGGTGCCACTGCCAAGGTCCGCCACGTCCTCGTCCCCACGGAGGGCCAGGAGGCGGCGCAGATCGTCCTCACTCAGGTGGAGCAACCGTCGTTCATCGTCGAGCACCCCGGCTCGTTTCGGCGAGAACACCTTCCCGCCGGAGTGGGGGTGGCCCGTCGCGCTGTCACCCGAAGGAGTAGGAGCTACTTCACCGTCGTTCGGATGAGAATGGTCGGTCATGCCGTGGGCCTCCGGGGTCGATGAGCGGGATGGGAGTGAACGATCAAGCACCATGCCCGCCGTGATCGCCAGGGTCGCCCAGAAGGCGCCGAGCGCGTAGCCGGCGAGAACATCGCTCAGGTAGTGTACGCCCAGGTAGAGACGGCTGAATCCCACCATCGCCACGACGAAGACAGCCGCGAGAAGCACGTACACCCGCGTCTCCCAGCGGCGCACCCAACTCGCAGCGAGCAGCCCAAGCGTCATGTAGAACGCCGCCGCTGACGCCGAGTGGGCACTCGGCGTCAGCGGCGGCGTTCTACATGACGCTTGGGCTGCTCGCTGCGAGTTGGGTGCGC
>DASRMJ010000175.1:0-3192 GCA_035647995.1 Thermoleophilia bacterium
GCCGATCTCTTCGTCCGGGAGCTCACCCTGGTCGCGGAGTCTCTCGCAGTGCCGGCGCTCGTAATCTCGCTGCTGCTGACCCCCGTGGCGACGGAACTGCCGGAGAAGTTCAACAGTGTCGTCTGGATGCGACAAGGCAAGGACACCCTGGCCTTGGGCAACCTCACCGGGGCCATGGTCTTCCAGAGCGCTATCCCCGTGGCTTTCGGGATCGTCCTCACCCCCTGGCGACTGGAGACCGAGGGGTTGCTGGCGGCAGGCCTTGCACTGGTGTCCGGCCTGCTGCTCTGGTCGCGGGTGCGCCTGACGGGCGGTCTGGGTGTCGGTTCCCTGTTGTTCGGCGGCGTCTTCTACGCCGCCTTCGTCGTGGTGACTCTGGGAGGATTCCTGAGGTGAGCCCACGGTGGAGAGGCCGGGGAGGTCGGCGGGGGCTTCGGGCCCCAGCGGTACCGCCGCCCTCTTCAGTAGTCTTGGCGAGAGAGTGTTTGTAGAATAGGGAAGTCGGAGGCGCCACCGGTGCCTTTCGTGAGGTTCGAGCGAAGGAGGTCCGATCTTGCAGATCGTGGTTTGCGTCAAACAGGTGGTCGATACCGAGGCAGAGAAGAAGCTGCTGCCACCTGCGTGGTCCCTCGACCGGGTGAGCGCCGACAACGTGCTCAACCCCTATGACGAGTACGCCGTCGAGGAAGCCGTGCGCCTCAAAGAGGCCCACGGCGGAGAGGTGACGGTCCTCTGCGTGGGCCCCGAGGCCGCCCAGGACGCGGTGCGCAAAGCACTCGCCATGGGCGCCGACCAGGCCGTCATGGTCACGGACCCGGCTCTCGCCGGCTCCGACACCCAAGGCACCGCGCGCGTGCTCGCGGCGGCTCTATCCGACACGACGTACGACCTGGTGATCATGGGCATCATGTCCACCGACGCCCAGACCGGTCAAGTACCCTCAGCCCTGGGCGACGCCCTCGACATCCCCGTCTTCACGGCGCTCAACAAGATCGAGGTTGATGGCGCCACCATCAAGGTGCACAGTCAGACCGACCAGGGGTATGTGGAGTACGCCTCCCCGCTGCCCGCGGTGTGCTCGGTGGTCAAGGGCATCAACGAACCGAGGTACCCGTCGCTCAAGGGCATCATGGGAGCGAAGAAGAAACCCTTGGATATCAAGGACGTCGCCGCACTGGGCATCGAACCGGCTCGTGTGGGCGCCGCCGGGGCGCTCACACGTGTGGTCGCGGCTTCGTCGCCGCCCCCGCGCAAGGCCGGCGCCAAGTTCGAAGACGAGGGCACCGGTGCCGCGCGCATCGTGGACTTCCTCGTCGCCGAGAAGTTGATCTGACACCACGAAAGGAGGGAACGAGTTGAGTAACGACATGCGCGCCGGCCTCCTGGTGGTGGCCGAGCAGAGAGATGGGAAGTTGGCTTCCGTGACCCTGGAGAGCCTGACCGCTGCACGCGGTCTGCTGGCTGACTTCGGGGGTCCATTGGCGGTGGCCGTCGTGAGCGGATCACACGCCGACGAACTGGTCGCTGAGGCCGCCCGCTACGGAGCCGAGAAGGCCTTTGTGGCCGAGAGTCCCGAGCTGGAGGTGTTCCGGTCCGGTCCGTACACCGACGCAGCCATGGCGGCCATCGTCGCTGCGGCGCCCAAGGCCGTCCTGTTCGCGAACACCGCCGGCGGCCGGGACATAGCATCACGGTGCGCGCGGCGCCTAGGCGTGGGCCTGCTTGGCGACGTGACCCGAGTGTACGTGGATGGCGGCGCACTTCGCGTGAGCCACCCCTGTTTCGGCGGCACGGTCGTCACTGAGAAGGAGGCCGTCGCCGAGCCCGCGTTGATGACCGTGCGTACGAACTCCTTCGACAAGGCCGAAGCGCCCGTGCAGGTGGAGACGCACAGGCTGACACTCGACTTCACGCCGTCCGGCCTGCTCGCGCGGGTGATCCAGGTCGTCGTGGAGGACGCCGGTATGGCGAGCCTCGAAGAGGCCCAGATCATCGTGTCGGGCGGGCGCGGCCTCGGCGGTCCCGAGAACTTCGCGATGATCCACGAGCTCGCCGACGCATTGGGCGCGGCCGTGGGTGCGAGCCGCGCCGCCGTAGACGCCGGGTGGAAGCCTCATCAGTACCAGGTGGGCCAGACCGGCAAGATCGTGTCGCCCAAGGTCTACATCGCCTGCGGCATCTCCGGAGCCATCCAGCACAAGGCGGGCATGCAGTCGAGTGACTACATCGTGGCGATCAACAAGGACCCCGATGCTCCCATCTTCGGCTTCGCCGATCTTGGAGTCGTCGGTGACGTCTTCGAGGTGGTGCCGGCGTTGACGCAGGAGATCCGCAAGCGCAAGTCCGCGGCATGACGCGAGCGCCCGGCGCCCGGCGCAAGGACCAACGGAGGTAGGGTCGATGCAGACGCGCGAGTTGCTGTTCAACGTTCCGCTGTGGGCGGAGGTCGCCATGTACCTGGGGGCGGCTGTCGCCGGCCTCATGCTCGTGACCGACCTGGCGCGTCGCGTGGGCATGTACCGCCGGGGTGCCGCGGCCGGAGCGCGCGCGGATCATCCGCTGCGGCGGGTCGGCGACCTTCTCGTGAACGGCATCCTGCAGCGCGACCTCCTGCGTGACCGTTACGCAGGCCTCATGCACCTGGGTATCTTCTTCGGATTCCTGGTGCTGCTCATCGGGACCACCATCCTGATCTTCCAGATCGATCTCGGCTTGGACTTCTTCCATGGGAGCTTCTACCTGGTCTTCAGCTTCGTCATGGAGATCGCGGGCCTGGCCCTGCTCGGGGGCGTGCTGCTGGCCGCCTTCCGCCGGTACGTGCGCAGGCCCGCGCGCCTCAGCCGCTCGTGGGATGATCACTATGCGCTCATCGTGCTCTTCGTACTCGGCGTGACCGGCTTCCTGCTCGAGGGGGCCCGCATCTACGCCGACGGCTTCCCCTCGTTCGAGCGAGGCGCCAGCTTCGTGGGATACGGGGTGGGCAAGGTCTTCTCGGTCTTCGCCGGCAGGGACACGTTCGTCACCTTGCACGAGTGGGGCTGGGTCGTGCACATGGCGCTGGCCGTCGGTTTCGTGGGACTACTGAGCTACACGAAGTTCCTGCACTCGCTCACCAGCCCGATCAACATCCTTCTTCGCGAACGACGCGCACGGGGTTCCATGACCTTCGTGCCTGACGTCGAGGAGAGGGGG
>DASRMJ010000176.1:0-9706 GCA_035647995.1 Thermoleophilia bacterium
GTGGAGGACAGTTCCACGCCGGCGGCGACCAGCTGTTGGCGCAGGTCGTCGGTGTTTACCAGGTTCCCGTTGTGGGCCAGCGCGATGGCCGAGCCGTTGCGCGCTCGGTGGATCGGCTGGGCGTTGCGCCACTCGCTGGAGCCGGTGGTGGAGTAGCGCACGTGGCCGATGGCCATCTGGCCGGAGAGGCTCCGGAGCGTCTGCTCTTTGAACACCTGGGAGACCAGCCCCATCTCCTTGTACACCATGATCTGCGTCTGGTCGCTGACGGCGATGCCGGCCGACTCCTGGCCCCGGTGTTGGAGCGCGAAGAGGGCGAAGAAGGTGAGCCGGGCTACGTCGCGTTCGGGGGCGTAGATGCCGAAGACCCCGCACTCATCGTGCGGCGAGTCGTCGAAGTCCATGTCGGCGGAATCCGCCGGGTCAGCGGGCTCCATCAGGTCAGCGGGCTCCATCAGGTCGGCCGACTCCATCGAATCGGCGGAATCAGCCAACTCAGCCCACTCCCAGTGCGCGCGGGATGCCGCCCTCGTGCGCGTCGCGCAGGGCCGGCACCGGGATGTCGAGCCCATCGTCGCCCACCCGCACACGCAGCGTGTCTCCTCCCACCGTCCCGAGGGTCGTGACGGGCACGCCCGCGCCCGCGCAGAGATTCAGGAGAGCCGCGGCTGCCTCGGGTGCAACGCTCACGACCACCCGCGTGGGCGCCTCGCCGAACAGTGCCACGTCGTGGCGCGCGGCTGGAGACGTCGGCGCGGACGCGACCGCGGACGAGGCCGCAGACGAGGCCGCGCCGGCGGTGGCATGCGCGGCATCGAGGGCGACTGGCGCCCCCGGTGCAGGCGCCGCGGCCGCAGGTGTCGCCACGCCGCCGAGGTCGAGTCGTGCGCCCACTCCGCCGGCCACACAGCTCTCGGCCAGCGCGACGGCGAGTCCGCCGTCGGCGCAGTCGTGGGCCGATCGCACCATGCCATCGCCGATCGCCCGCCGCAGAACGGCCTGCAACAGGACTTCGGCCTCGAGGTCCACGTCGGGGATGCGGCCTTCCACCACGCCATACCAGCGCTTCTGGTACTCGGAGCCGTCGAGCGCGGGCGCGGCGTCGCCCAGTAGGACCACCACGTCACCCTCGGCCGCGAACCCGCTCGTGCAGTGGACGCTGAAGTCGTCGCTCAGACCAAGCATCCCCACGACCGGCGTCGGGTAGATCGCCTGGCCGAAACTCTCGTTGTAGAGAGAGACGTTGCCCGATATCACCGGGACACCGAACGCCTCGCAGGCCTCCGCCATGCCCTCGATCGCCCGGCTCAGCTGGTAGGAGATGGCGCCCTTCTCAGGATTCCCGAAGTTGAGGCAGTTGGTCACGGCGATAGGCTCCGCACCCACGCAGGAGACGTTCCGCGCCGCCTCGGCCACCGCCGCCTTCGCTCCCCGGTATGGGTCGAGGTAGGTGTGCCGTCCGTTGCCGTCGGTGCACACGGCCAACCCCGCTCCGGTCTCCTTCACCCGCAGCAGGGCGGCGTCACCGCCGGGCAGCACTACCGTGTTCAGCTGCACCTGATGATCGTACTGTTCCCATATCCATCGGCGGGAGGCGATGTTGGGCGCCCCCAGCAGATCGAGGAGTATCTCGCCGAGCGGCGCGGGCGCGGGCGCGTAGGAGGCCGGATCGACGGGCTCATCAACCTCGTGCGCCGGCCTCTCCACCGTCACCGTGCAGGTGGGGGCGTCGGCCAACTCCTCCGCCGGCATATCGCCCTGCACCTCGCCGCCGTGGAACACCCGAAGCCGAGTGGAGCCGGTGACGTCCCCGACGACGGTGCAGTCGAGGTCCCAGCGGTCACACGCCGCCTTGACGTAGGCCCAATCCTCCGGGGTCACGACCGCCAGCATCCGCTCCTGACTCTCGCTGATCATGATCTCCCACGGCGCCATGTCGCGCTCGCGCAGAGGCACCCGGTCGGTGTGGATGTCGATGCCGACGCCGCCCTTGGCCGCCATCTCGCTCGCCGAGGAGGTGATGCCGGCCGCGCCGAGGTCTTGCAGGGCCACGAAGCGCCCGTCGCTCAGCAGCTCCAGACACACTTCCAACAGCTTCTTCTCGGTGAACGGGTCGCCCACCTGGACCGAGGGCCGCTTTTCCTCGAGGGTCTCGTCGAACTCCTGGCTGGCAAGGACGCTCGCACCCCCGATGCCGTCACGCCCGGTCTTGGAGCCGAAGAGCACGACGTGGTTGCCCACTCCCGCGGCTGCGCTGCGCACGATGTTCTCGGGGCGCACCAGCCCCACCGTCATGGCGTTCACCAGGCAGTTGCCCGAGTAGGCGTCTTCGAAATACACTTCACCCGCCACGGTGGGGATGCCCATGCAGTTGCCGTAGCCTCCGATCCCTGCCACGACGTGCTCGAAGAGATAGCGCTGCCGGTCGTGGCCGGCGCCGGCGGCCGCTCCCCGCGCCCCCTCATCGGCGTCCGCCCGCGGCGCTGCGGCTATCTCCCCGAAACGCAAGGAGTCGAGGCTGCAGATGGGCCGGGCGCCCATGGCGAAGATGTCTCTGAGGATGCCCCCCACGCCCGTAGCGGCGCCCTGGTAGGGCTCGATCGCCGAGGGATGGTTGTGGCTTTCGATCTTCATGGCGACGGCCAGGCCGCCGCCGATGTCAACGATACCGGCGTTCTCACCCGGCCCCTGGAGGACGCGAGCCCCGGTGGAAGGGAAGCGGCCCAGGTAGGGCCGCGAGTGCTTGTATCCGCAGTGTTCGCTCCACATGAGCGAGTAGACGGCGAGCTCCACGTGCGTGGGCTCGCGACCCTGGATCTCTTTGATGCGCGTGTATTCAGCCGAGGTGAGACCGAGGTCAGCGTACAGCTCCGTCATGCGTTCTCCCGCCCGCCCTCGCCGGGAGTGGGCGAAGCCCCCGCGGGCGCGGAGGCGGTGGAAGCATCGCCCGGCCGCGCTTCCGGCGCAGCCGGGGAGGCGGCGGGCCGGCAGCCCGGCCCCATTCCTGGTATCTCGCGCCAGTCGAGCTGGCTCTGGCACATCCGGCAGACGCAGGTGTCGGGCAAGAAGCCTTCGATGAAGGTGTCGGCGTGGCCGCACCGGGGGCAGACGACAGGTGACATCACATTCCCTCCAACACGTGGTTGATGAGAGAGTCGAAAAGACCGCGACCGCCGATCCCGCCCACTGCGCTCTCGCACACGCGCTCGGGATGGGGCATCATCCCGAGTACATTGCCGCACTCGTTGACGATGCCGGCCACGTTGTCCACAGCCCCGTTGGGGTTGACCGCGTCGGTGACGTCGCCGCCTTCGTCGCAGTATCGGAACACCACGAGCCGTTGGTCCTCGATCTGCCGAAGATCCTCGCTGCCCGCCGTCCACGCGCCCTCGTTGTGGTTCACCGGCACCTGGATCACGTCGCCCACGGTCAGGCCGCGCGTGAACGGGGTGTCGGTGCGCTCAACACGCAGGTGTTGGCTGCGGCAGACGAACTTCAAGCCGCGATTCCGGAGCATGGCACCGTGCAACATGTGCGCCTCGGTCAGGATCTGGAAACCGTTGCATATTCCCAACACCAGCCCACCGCTCTCCGCAAAGGCGGAGACCGCGCCCATGAGAGGGCTGAAGCGGGCGATCGCGCCGGTGCGCAGGTAGTCGCCGTAGGAGAATCCGCCCGGCAGGATCACAACGTCGGGCGACTGAAGGTCGTCGTCCTTGTGCCACAGGTAGTAGGGTTCTGCGTGGGGGAACGTGCTCAGGGCGTGCTTGGCGTCGTACTCGCAGTTCGACCCAGGGAACACGACGATGCCGAACCGGACCTTCCTCGGAGCGATCCCGGTCACTCCCGCTCCTCGAGCGCGGTCAACTCGAAGCGGTAGTCCTCGATGATGGGGTTGGCCAGAAGGCGCCTGCACATGTCGTCAACGTCTCGGCGAACGACTTCCGGATCGGCGCCCTGGACATCGAGAGTCACGTATCGACCCACCCGTATGTTCTGGACTCCCTCGAAACCCAGCGCGGGCAGCGCCCTCTCGATGGTCGCACCCTGGGGATCCAGGATCCCGGCCTTGGGCGTCACGTAGACTGATGCTCTGAACATGCCTCGTCTCCTCCGATTCAGCGTCAGACTCCCCCGACTCCGGAGATGCGGCGAAGCACCTCGGCGTACGCTTCTTCGACCCCGCCCAGGTCGCGGCGGAAACGATCCTTGTCGAGCTTCTCGTTCGTGGTCGCGTCCCAGAGGCGGCAGGTGTCCGGCGAGATCTCGTCACCCAAGCGGACGGCCCCCGCGGCGTCCTTTCCGAACTCCAGCTTGAAATCGACCAAGGTAAGATCTCTCTCCAAGAAGAAGGTTGTAAGAATGCTGTTCACCCGCTTCGCCAACACCGTCGCGGCAGCCAGGTCGTCGGGTGAGATCACCTGGAGTTCATCGAGGTGGGCCATGCACAGCAGAGGGTCACCGAGTGCATCGTCCTTGTAGTAGTACTCGACGATCGGCGGGTTCTTGAGCACCGTGCCCTCCGGGTAGCCGATGCGCTTGGAGAGCGACCCGGCCGCCACGTTGCGCACCACGAACTCCACCTGGAACATGTCGAGTCTGCGTATGCGCATGCCCGTGTCCCCTTCGCGGCCCAGGAAGTGGGTGGGGACCCCGGACTCCTCGAGAAGCTCGAACAGCCGGGACGAGATGGCGCAGTTCGTGCGGCCCTTCTCGCCGATGGTGCCTTTCTTCTTGCCGTCGAAAGCAGTGGCCGAATCCTTGAAATCCTGGACGTATACGTTCGGATCATCCGTGGCGTACACGATCTTGGCCTTGCCCTCGTAGAGTCTCTCGCCTCGAGTCATCTGCGCTCCTGCGGGTCGTGCGTGGTCCCCATGCGGCTGAGCCGACAGGGTAGATTCTACCAGGTCACGATGCGGCGGCCGGGCCGCCCGAGGGGCCGGGCACGAAGCAAACCCC
The DNA here is from genome assembly GCA_035647995.1 of Thermoleophilia bacterium. Lineage (GTDB taxonomy): Bacteria > Actinomycetota > Thermoleophilia > RBG-16-64-13 > RBG-16-64-13 > JAHJSA01. The sequence continues at coordinate 4,963 of DASRMJ010000176.1, forward strand.
GCCGGGTCGCCCGAGGGGCCGGACGCGACGGAAACCATGGCGCACCGCCCGCGATAGCCCAAACGTTGTATCCTCACCTCATATGGCTTGGACACGCCCCCGAGTGAGACGCCCGCGCGGCGTCATCATAATCGCCCTGCTCCTTCTGACGCAGGCCGCTGTGTGGACCGCCACGGGAACGCTGTATTTCTCCGAGTTGCCGGTCTTCCATCTGCCGGCCATGGAGACCTCGGCCTTCGCACTGGCGCTCGCGGGGGTGAACCTCATCGTGGCCGTGGGTATGGTCCTGCTCAAACCCTGGGCTTGGGTCGGAGCCATGACCGTTCAGGGACTCTCGCTCGGCGCGGGCTTGTGGTCATACTCGCACGGCAACCACGACTACCCACTCATGGTGATCTCGGTCATGGCCGTGCTCTACCTGAACCTTCGCGAGGTGCGACGTCCGTTCGGGCTCGAGGACCTGAAGCTGCGTTGGCGCGACGAGCCGGAGGAGCCGCATGACCTTCTCTGAGCCGCGGTCTGCCCAGCCGGCGGATGACCTCTCGCTTCTGCGCCGGTTCGAGCCGCAGTTGCGCTTGAACCGGGGCGAGCTCTTCCGCCCCATGGATATCGAGACGTTCCTGATGCACACCGATCTGGTGGTGACCCGCCGGAACGAGCCGCCGCTGATCTTGGAGACGCGCCCGAACGTAACCCAGGAGATCCTCGCCGGGTGCGGTCAAGTCGCCACTCCGGGCAAGGTCCACCTGCGCTTGGTCGACCGCACTCTGACCGCCCTCCAGCTGATGAGCTTCCACGCTCGCTCGGAGTTGCGCGAGTTCAGGAAGGGCACCGGCCGTCACGCCCGCGTGGGACTGGTCGCCCGTCTGCTTGACGTGGCCTTCCGCGTCTCGCTCGTGGCCCGAGGCCGAGTCCCCGGCGGCACGGCCGCGGCCGCGGCCGTCGCCTTCCGGCACATGAGGGATGCGTCGCCCGCCCCCACGTACTACGGGCGGGTGCTCAGGACCCAGTTCTACACGGTGCTGCAGTACTGGTTCTTCTATGCCTACAACGACTACCGCAGCCACTACCACGGAGCCAACGACCACGAAGGCGACTGGGAACTCGTGTCGATCTTCCTCGACGAGGGCGGCCCCGAAGAAGCGACGGTGTCGTGGGTCGCGTACGCCAACCACGATTTCGAGGGGGCCGACCTACGCCGCCGCTGGGACGACCCGGAGGTGGAGCGCATCGGCGAGCATCCGGTGGTCAATGTGGGGGCAGGTTCCCACTCCTCCTACTTCTCCCCCGGCGAGTATGTCATCAGGATCGAGCTCCCCCTGCTGGCCAAGGCCAGCGCCGCCATCGCCACCATCCGCTCAGTGTGGCAGACGGTCTTCCGCCAAGGTGGAGTGCAAAGCCAGCGCACCGGCGGTGACCTCAACATCGCCTTCGTCGACTACGCACGCGGGGACGGACTCAGGATCGGACCCGAGGGCGACGTGGGCTGGGACGCGAGGCTCCTTGACGAGCAGCCCGCTCTCGTCCACTACCGCGGCCTCTGGGGGCGCTACATCAACGACCCGATCCGTGGCGAGGATGCACCCGCAGGGCCGCGCTTCAACCGGGACGGCACGGTGCGCACGGTCTGGTCTGATCCCGCGGGCTGGGCGGAACTCACCACCGTCCCCCCCGCTTCGAGGGAGATACCCGCGGCCAAAGCGGAGTCGAAGAGACTCGAGGCGGAACTCGCCGGTCTGGAGCGCGAGATCGCCGAGGCCGAAGCGGAGGCCGTTCGGCTGGGGTTGCGCATGGATACGCTGGCCGCCGCGTCCCCATCGGGACGGCAGTTGGACGAGTGCGTATCGCGGCGATCCGAAGCCCGCGATGCGGTGAGCCGTCTACGCGAGAAGGCGAGCGAGACCGAGATCATGAGCTGGGCAATGCGACTTCGTCTCGAACGGCTGCGGGCGGGCGACCGTGGAGACCCACGGGCCCACCTCCATCACCCAGCGATGCCCCTGGGACCCGGCCGCCTGCGCCTGCACCGGATAGCTGAGACCTGGAGTGCCGTCAGCGCCGGGGTGCTCCTCCTGCTGATGTCCACGAGCGTGATCGTCTACCATGCGGCGCTGCTGCCGCTGTTGCTGCTGTCGGGCGCCTTTCTCTTCGTGGAGTCCCTGTTCCACCGGCGAGTGGCCGCCCTCGTGCACGGGATAGCGATGGGTCTGACGCTGACGACGCTCGGCATTCTGCTCTACGAGTTCTGGTGGCAGATCCTGGCGGCCCTGGTCTTGGGCTTGGGAGCCACCATCACCTGGGCGAACCTGCGCGAACTCACGCGGCGCTGACCGGGCCGGCGCCCGTCGCCGCGCCCGATGCGCGGTAGTACCGCCCGCGCCCGTCGGCGGCCCCGCGGTAGTCCCGCCCCCGCGCGTAGGGCGGCACGAGATGCGGCGCGCCGCGCGCCGCACGCCGCACGCCGCCGGTCACCACTCGAGCGCAGAGACCCTCTCGAAGATCACGCCAACGTTGCGGAGTTCATGTGCGGGGTCGAAGCACGCCTCGACCGCAGCTGAGTCAAGATGCTCCGCGACCTCCGCGTCGGCCAGGAGCAGCTCCTTGAACGAGCGCTTCTCCTCCCAGGCTCTCATGGCGTTGCGCTGCACGAGGGCGTAGGCGTCCTCCCGCATCATCCCGCCCCGCACGAGTTCGAGCAGCACGTGCTGGCTGTGGATCAGTCCGAAGCTGCGCTGCAGGTTCGCGGCCATCGCTTCCGGATACACGAGCAGACGGTCGATCAGGCTGGTGGCCTTCTTGAGCATGTAGTGAAGAAGGATCGTGCTGTCGGGGAGTATGACCCTTTCGACGCTCGAGTGGCTGATGTCCCGCTCGTGCCACAGCGGCACGTTCTCGAACGCGGCCAGCATGTTCCCTCTGACGACGCGGGCCTGCCCGGCCAGACGCTCCGAGACGATCGGGTTGCGCTTGTGCGGCATGGCCGACGAACCCTTCTGTCCCGCCGCGAAGTACTCCTCGGCCTCCAGCACCTCGGTCCGCTGGTAGTGACGCACCTGCACGGCGATCTTCTCGATCGTGGTCGCCAGCAGGGCAAGCGCGCACATGAACTCGGCGTGGCGGTCACGCTGCACGATCTGCGTGGATATGGGTGCGGCGCCGAGGCCCAGGCGGGAGGTCACCGATAGTTCCACCCGCGGGTCGATGTTGGCGTAGGTGCCCACGGCGCCCGAGATCTTGCCCACGGCCACCTGTTCAGTGGCCCGCTCCAGCCGTTCGAGACCGCGCGCCACCTCGAAGGCCCAGAGTCCCAAGACCATCCCAAAGGTGATGGGCTCCGCGTGCACCCCGTGGCTGCGACCGATCATGACAGTGTCGCGGTGCTCCAACGCGCGGCGTTGGAGCACCCGGCCGAGCTCGCGCGTCTGCTCGGCGAGCAGGGCGCCGGCGCGCTTGAGCTGCAGGGCCAGTGCCGTGTCCAGCATGTCGGAAGAGGTCATGCCGAAGTGGATGTACTTGCTCGCTTCGCCCACGTGTTCGCTGACGTTGGTGAGGAAGGCGATGACGTCGTGTTGGGTGGTCTCCTCGATCTCCTGCACGCGGGCCACGTCGAAGGCGGCGCGAGACTTGATCTCGTCCACGGCTTCGGCGGGGATCTCCCCCAGCTCGGCCCACGCCTCACACACGGCGATCTCGACCTCCAACCAGGTGGCCATGCGGGCGTCGTCGGTCCACAGGGCCGCCATCTCGGGAGTTGAGTAGCGCTCTATCATCAGAACTCCACCGTGGGGGGGTCGGAGGGTCCGCCACCCGGCGCTATCCAGCAGAGCCGGAGCATCTTGGCGGCGAGGATGGCCGCGTTGCGGGCGCCGTTGATCGCCACGCAGGCCACCGGGACGCCTGTCGGCATCTGCACGATCGACAGCAGCGAGTCCATGCCGCCCAGGTCAGAAGTCCGAATAGGAACGCCGATCACCGGAAGCTCGGTGAACGACGCCACCACACCCGGAAGCGCCGCCGCCTTGCCGGCACCCGCGATGATCACCTTGATGCCGCGGGCTTCCGCGGTGAGCGCGTACTCGCGCACGCCGTCGGGGTCCCGGTGGGCGGAGAGCACGTTCACCTCGTGCGAGATGCCGCGGGCGGTCAGCTCGTCCGACGCCGCCTGCATCACCTCGGCGTCCGACTGCGAGCCCATCAGGACGCCCACCAGCGGCGCGTCCATCTCCATGGCTTGGAGGACGGCCTCTACGTCAGGTTCAGCGTGAGATTTCATCGATCTCCCCCTCGTATGACGGTGCTCGGGCGCCGGCGCCTCATGCGCCCGCGGCCCTCTCCCAATCCTCAGCCCGCCGTGCGATATCCGTCCGGTGCTGCGCCCCGTCGAACGATATACGATCGACGCCGGCGTACGCCAACGCGCGCGCGGATACGAACGAGTCGCTCACGGCGCTCACGGTGAGGACGCGCCCTCCGGCCGTCACCACGTCGCCGCCCTCGGTCCCGGTGCCCGAGTGGAACACCTCCACTCCGGCGAGAGTCGCGGCGGCGTCCAGCCCGGCGATGACGTCCCCATGCGAGCTCGAGGCCGGGTACCCACGCGAAGCCATCACCACTCCCACACACGCACCCGGAGTCCATTCGGCCGCCTCCGGCAGGTCCCCACCCGTGGCCGCGGCCAAGAGTATCTCGAGCAGGTCGGAGCGCAGCCGTGGGATCAGCGCCTGCGTCTCTGGGTCGCCGAACC
>DASRMJ010000177.1:0-6520 GCA_035647995.1 Thermoleophilia bacterium
CTGGTGTCGGTGGGCCTGGTGTTCGGACTCGTCTACGGGCTGCTCCTCGCCTTCTACCGCCCCGACCTCATGCTCTCCAACACGATCACCTCCGGCGGCGATATGGGAGCCCACCACTACGCCGCCAAGTACATGATCGACGTGTTGGTGCCGAGCTTCCACCTCACCGGCTGGACGATGGGGTGGTATGCGGGGATGCCGCTCTTCACCTTCTACCTGCCGTTGCCGTTCCTGATGATCGCCATCTTCAACTTCGTCCTGCCGTACGGGGTCTCGTTCAAGCTCGCCACCGTCCTGGGCGTGTTCCTGCTGCCGTTGGCCGCGTACCTGCTGGGTAGGCTCTTCCGGTTTCGAGAGCCCTTCCCTCTGCTGGCGGCGGTCATGTCGCTGGCGTTTCTCTTCTCGGAGAGCTTCTCCATCTACGGGGGCAACATCCTTAGCACGCTCGCCGGGGAGTTCGGGTATTCGCTTGCCTTCGCCCTGATCTTCATCTTCCTCGGCACCCTGTATCGGGGGATGGAGCGGGGGCGGTTCGATTGGCTGTTCGCGGTGAACGCGCTCATCCTGATGGGCGTCGTCCTTTCGCACATCGTGGCGACCATCGTCCTGATCATCATCGTCCCCAGCTTCCTGCTGGTCCACCGGACCAAGAAGGCGTTCGTCTACCTGGCGGGCGTCTTCTTCGTGGGCTTCTTGCTCACCGCGTTCTGGGGGCTTCCGTTCGTGGACAAGCTGTCGTGGACCGCCCACATGTCGTGGGGCCAGTTGACCCTCTTCAAGGATCTGCTCCCGCCGGAATTGCGTCCGGTCGCGGCGCTCGGCGTGGTCGGGATGGCCTTTGCGCTCGCCAAGCGCGACGTTAAGACCCTGCCGCTGCTTTGGATCGTGGTGTTCGTCGTGGCGCTGTTCTTCACGTTGCCCGACGGCCGTCTGTGGAACGGACGCCTCGTCCCCTTCATGTACTTCACCATCTGCCTGTGGGCCGCCTACGGGCTCGCGTGGCTGCTCAGGGCCTTCTCGGTCATGCTGGAAGATCTTCTGGGGGCAGGGCCTCGGGTGTCGCGATTGGTCTACTCACCGGTGATCGCTGCGACGATGGTGGCCATCATCTTCGTCATGAGCGGCACCGCCGCCGGGTGGATCAAGTGGAACTACTCGGGTTACGAGGCCAAAGAGCCGTGGCCGCGCCTCGAGGAGATACTCAAGACCATCGACGAGCTGCCCCCGGGGCGGGTGATGTGGGAGCACTCTCCTTCGCTCGACAAGTTCGGCACGCCGCGCGTGTTCGAGCTCATCCCCTTCTGGACCTCGCATCCCACCATGGAGGGCACGCTGATGGAGTCGGCCTTCACGGCCCCCTACCACTTCGTCAACCAGGGCGAACTCTCGATGAAGCCGAGCCACGCCATCATCGGGGTCGACTACCCGCCGCGCAACACGGCCGCCGGACTGACGCACCTTGCATTCATGAACATCCCCTACCTGCTCACGGTCTCGCCGGAGGTCACGCTGGAGGTGGAGGCCGATCCGCGTGCCGACCTCATCGCCAAGATCGACGATGTGAGCATCTTCAGGGTGTCCGGCAGCGAAGGCTACGTGCAGGTTGCGCGCAACCTGCCGCTCAAGGTGAAGACCGACGATTGGCGGGGCACCATCGTCCCCTGGTACAAGAACCTGAACGCCCTACCTATGCCGATCATCTGGGACCGTGGTGAGAAGGGCCTCGATCAGTTCGAGTCGATAGACCGCGCCGACGTCGCCAACCCGCCCGCGACCCCGATCGAGGGCGACGGCGCGGTGCTAAGCGAACAGATCGAGAACGACCGGATCAGCTTCGAGACCACCGCCATCGGGAAGCCGCACCTGATCAAGGTGTCCTACTTCCCCAACTGGAAGGTCAAGGGCGCCGACGGCCCCTACGTGGTCTCCCCGTCGTTCATGATGGTGATACCGCGGCAGCGGGAGGTCACGCTGTACTACGGCCGCACCGCGAGCAACGTGGTGGGGCAGGCGTTCACGATAGTGGGGTGGCTGATCGTCGTGGCGGTCCTGGCGGCCGAGGTGCTGCGACGGCGCCGGCGGAACGGAGGACACGGGCCTTCCGATCGCCGCTTGGGCGCTCCCCCGAGCGAGGAGTGATCGTGAAAGTGGGCCGTACTGGACAGTCTGCAAACACTGCACAACCCTATTGACGGAAGAGCTGGGTTACGTGGGCGGCGACTCTGGTAGTTTAACGCTGCCCACGAGCCACGATCTCTTGCAGCATTTGGTGTAATCCGGAGCTCTCGATGTTGTATTCCCTGTCGCCTTTGCAGACGGTCTGGTACGTCTGCCCTCCACCCCACACCACCAGATTCTCGCCGGACTTGACCACTATGTCGATGCGGGCGGGTGGGGTGGTTCCAAAGTCATCGTTCAGGTTCTCAGCCTCCGAGTAGAACTCCACGAGCAGTCGAACTTCGGCCTCGGAGGCGGGCCAAGACTTGCCTGAGAAGAGGTCTGTGAATCTCACTTCGCGGATTTCGTCGAGGGATAGACTCGGCTGACGTCCGCAAGCAGTGAGAGCGAACGCGACCAAAAACAGCATCAGGCAGAGTGCCGTTACCGACACGACCTCATGCTTGCAGTTGCCCCGACTTGCGCTCATGGGAACAGCATAACCCGGCCGCGAACTCGCTCGGGTTCTAAGACCCCCAAAGAACTGTGCGGCCGCTCGTGATTGCACTCCCGGCGCCGCTGCTCTCCCAGAGCTTTGGCTTCTCGTAGGTTGGCGAAGCCGTTCTCCCAAGGGGGCGCCGGGCTCCACTGTGACGAACTCCTCCGCTGCCCATTCTTCTCGCGGGTGTACTGTGAGGCAAACGTATAGTTGACCAGATAGGCCTTCTTGTGTTCGTCAACCCGGGAGTTGACCACTTGACGGCGTTTCGCCCTCACCCAATTCGTTGCTCGACTTCCGAAACAGTGCGGAGATGCTCGCCACAACGAAGCCGTCAAAATGTTGCGACTTGCTCTTGAAACAAGAGGGAAACATGCGAATCAGGTCAACGTGGGACAAGTCCAGTCTTTCGCGATACCGAACCTTCTTTAGTATGTAGTCATACTTGTCCCATAGCTGTCTGTAGCTCTCAAGGGCCCAACCATTGACGCGACCCGGGCGGATGGGCTTCAAGCCACGGTGCGTCGCGAAATCGTTGAGCATCTGTCTAGGGAACAGGTGTTGACAATACGGCACGGTGATCGAGTTGTATGCATGTTCGCCCATCGCCGAGTAGTACAGAGGGCCGAAATCCAGGTGTATGAATCCCCCGGCCTTCACCACTCGGATCGCTTCGCGGAGTACAGCTTCCGGTGAAGCGAAATGCTCAAAGGCGTCGTAGGAGTATACGAAGTCAAAGCATTCGTCGGCGAAGTCCAGCTGCGCCGCGTCCATCCGCAGGAGTCGCGCGCCCGCACGCGAGGCGCGAGCGTCGAATCCGTCATCTCTGGAGTCGATTGCCGTCGCGCTCTTTCCCTCAAGGCAGAGGCCGCTGCAGACCATACCATCCCAACACCCGAGTTCAAGAAAGGAGTCCGCCAGCCTTGCTCCTGGTAGACGAAGTATTCGCGCTGCTCTTTGCATACCCCGGACTTCCACGGCCCGTTCATCCCAGCCGTATTCGGGTGGAGGGGAGTACTTGTTCTGGAGCGTTTCCAGCACGTCAACGCCGAGATAGGGCGGTGCATTCGTCGCTGCCGAAAAGGCGCGCTGTGCTCTGATCCTCTCCGCCGCGTGCGGCAGATTCAAAGCTTGAGATCGCAGGGCGTCGACGACGGCCTGCGGAAGCACCTTCTTTGCCAGTGGCCTGAGCCGGAACTCCATGCAGAGCGGCCTCCCGCGGGGCATCGCGCGTGCAATCTATGTTCGGGGCGTTGGGCGTCGCGAAGGCAGCGTGCGACTCTTTCGGGTGCGCGGTCGCCGGGCAACTCGGCACCCGCTCGGTGTCCGTGGAAACGCCCGGGACTACCAAGGTGGAGGTAAGGGGATTCGAACCCCTGGCCTTCGCATTGCGAACGCGACGCTCTCCCAGCTGAGCTATACCCCCACGTGAAGTATAGGGCGGTATATATAGCCTATCGGCCGTTCGCCTGCAAGGCCCACCGGCGACCCAGATCCCGGGCGAAGATCCCGGGCGAACACGAACGACGTCGCGTTGGCGGCGGCGGTGCGCTCGGGACTCAGGCGGCCCCTTCTTCGAGCAGGCGCCGGAACTCGTCGAACGCCTCGAGTCCCAGTCGCGCCTGCTCTTCGTCGATGACGCTGATGGCGAACCCGGCGTGCACCAAGGCGTACTCGCCCACGACGGCTTCGGGGCAGAGTATGAGCGACACCTCGCGGCGCACGCCCTCCAAGTCTATGATGCCCATGATGCCGTCGATACTGACGATGCGGGCCGGGATCGCAAGGCACATGTGTTCGGACCTGCCTGGCTAGCTCTCAACCACCGGGGCGGCTGCGCCGGACGGGGCGATGACGCTCGCCGCGGCCGGTGGACGGGGCGGCGTGAGGGCGCGATCCAGGAACGGCTTGAACAGGTCGAGCGGGATGGGGAAGACGGTGGTGGTGTTCTTCTCGGAGCCGATCTCTACGAGGGTCTGCAGGTAACGAAGTTGCAGCGCCGTGGGAGTCCTGTCGAGTATCTCGGCGGCTTGGGCGAGCTTCTCTGAAGCTTGGAACTCACCCTCGGCGGCGATGACCTTGGCCCGCCGCTCCCGTTCGGCCTCCGCCTGCCGGGCCATGGCCCGTTGCATGCTGGCGGGCACCTCGACGTCCTTGATCTCGACGATGGAGACTTTGATGCCCCACGGGTCGGTCTGCTCGTCGATGATCTCCTGGAGGCGCTGGTTGATCTTCTCGCGCTCGGTGAGCAGATGGTCGAGGTCGGACTGGCCGAGGACGCTCCTCAGCGTGGTCTGGGCGATCTGGGAAGTGGCGACGATGAAGTTCTCCACCTCGACGACCGCGCGGTTGGGATCGATCGCGCGGAAGTAGACCACGGCGTTCACCTTCACCGGCACGTTGTCCTTGGTGATGGCCTCCTGGGGGGGCACGTCCATGGTGATGGTCCGCAGGTCGATCTTGACCATGCGGTCGACGATGGGGATGAGCAGGAAGAGGCCGGGACCTTTGGCCCCGATCAGCCGGCCGAGCCTGAAGATGACGCCCCGCTGGTATTCCGGTACCACTTTGACAGCCGAGCTGATCAACGCCACCAGTACTACGATGATCGCTATTGCCGATGTGAAGAACTGCATGATGCTCCTCTCGCGTCCGTTGTGTCAGTCGTGATCGGTCGAACCCGTCTCGCGGGCCTTGTCTCCGGCGCCTTTCGCCGCCGTCACCTGCAGTCTCAAACCGCGGATGCCCGTCACCGTGACCGGCGTTCCGGGCTCTATCGGGTCTCCCTCCGCGTCGGCCTGCCAGATCTCACCATGCACGGCCACCTGGCCTGACGGGTCGAGGCGGCTGCGCGCGGTGCCCTGCTCCCCCATCATGGCTTCGCTACCTGTGGCGGGCTTCCGTCTGTGTGCCGCGGCGACCGCGCTCACCACGAAGCCGAAGAAGGCCAGCGACGCGAGCGCCATGATGGCTATGACCGTCCAATCCACGCGAATCACCGATCCCGGAGCGTTGAACAACAACAATCCACCGAGGATCAGAGCCACGGTGCCTCCGAAGGCGAGGACACCGCTGCTCTGCACCTTGACTTCCGCTACGTAGAGTACCATTGCCACCACCAACAGAAGCAGGCCCACGTAGTTCACCGGCAGTATCTGGAGCCCGTAGGCGGCCAGCAAGAGCGAGATCGCGCCTGCGATGCCCGGGGCGCCGAGACCCGGATTCTGGAACTCGAAGATGAGTCCGTACACTCCCAGCAGCATGAAGATGAAGATGATGTTGGGGTCGACCAGTCGGTGCAGTAACTTCTCCCGCCAGCTCATCGAGACCTCGACCACCGGTGCTCCCGCGGTGTGCAGCGTCACGCCTTTGGGTGTGGTGGTGTAGCCGTCCAGCTGTGCCAAGAGGTCGTCGAGGTCGGCGACGACGAACTCGATCACGTTCTGCGCCTTGGCCTCCTCGGCCGTCAGAGAAACCGACTCCCGCACCGCCTGCTCCACCCACCCGGTGTTGCGGCCGTGCGTGGCCGCCAACCCGCGGATGTAGGCGGCCGCGTCGTTGGTGACCTTCTTCTTCATCTCCTCGTCCATCTCCCCGGTGAGGGACACCGGGTGGGCCGAGCCCAGATTGGTCTGGGGCGCCATGGCCGCGACATCGGCGCCCATCATGATGTAGACGCCGGCCGAGGCGGACCTCGCCCCCTGCGGGTAGACGTAGATGACCACCGGCATGGCGGAATCGATCTCGGCTTGGATGATCTCGCGCATCGAACTGTCTAGGCCGCCGGGGGTGTCGATCTCGATCACGAGAACCTCGGCTCCCGCCGCGCGTGCCCGCTCCATCGTGCGCACGAGATACGCGGAC
>DASRMJ010000178.1:0-4068 GCA_035647995.1 Thermoleophilia bacterium
GTGGTCGCGAGCCAGGCCAGCGGTTCTTCCCGCTCGGAGAACTCGAGGAGACCGGCGCGGGCTACGTCGCGGGCGATATCGGTGATCGGCCGCCCGTCGATAGCGACACCTACGCGCGCGGCCACGGCTTTGAGCTTGGCCTCGTCGCGGATGGAGTAGTCGGGCGCCTTGCCATCGGCCATCTTGAGCATGGTGTGGGCTAGGTGTTTGGCGTGACCGGAGTGGGCGGCGGTGCCGCCGGCGATGAAACGGGCCAGGTTGCGGGCAACGATAGTGTCTGCGGTAGCGCCGCATATGCCCTTGGTGGCGCCTTCACCGAAAGGGTCGATGCGGCACGGACCCTGCAGACACATCCGGCAGCAGACTCCCAACGAACCGAAGCCGCACTGGGGTAGCTGGGCCTCGTACCGGTCCCAGATAGTGTCGATGCCCTCTCGGGCCGCCGTCTCCAGGCCGTAGAGGGTGGCTCGATCCTTCGATCGCTCCATGTGCGGTCTCCTCCCGTTTCGCTCGGGTGCAGCCGCGGCGACACCCGCTTGCCTGACTATCCGACCGCTGCCCATTCTTGCACCGCGAGGCAAAGGGCGCAACGTGGTGCGACGACCCCAGGAAGCGGGATCACCGGGCGCGGCGAATCCGAACCCGGCGAAGCGCGCTCAGGACAAGATGTCCTTGCGTCGGAAGACGGTCACCGCCACCCCCACCAACACCACGATGTAGGCGGCGTAGGTGAGCAGCGCCTCCCAGATGGGCCGCCACGAGACGGGCTGGCGCAGCAGATTGAACCAGTCCTCGTTATGGGACGTGAAGAGGTAGGGCTTGAGAAAGTCGAAGTAGCTGAACTGGCCCAGGGCCTCTAGGATCAGCACGATCACCAACGTGCCCACCGCGGCCGTCAGACTGGAGTCGGTGAGGGTGGAGAGAGCCACCGCGAGAGAGACGATACAGGTCATGCCCGCCAGCACGATCAGGTAGGCCAGGGCGATGGTCCCGAGCGACTGAGCCATGCCGAGCTGCCCCCCCGAGAGCGTGGTGAGCGGGTGGAAGCCGAAGATCAGCCCACCGGCCACGGCCCCTCCCACACCCACGAGCGCCAGGCCCACGCCGACGTAGAGCACAGCCACGAACCACTTGGCGAGCAGCACGCGCCCGCGGGTGACCGGACGGGTGAGAAGTGTCTTCAACGTGCCGGTCTCGGCCTCGCCGGCGATTACGAAACCGCCGGTCATCGCGGAGACCAGAGGCAGCAGGAAGAACGACAAGAAGGCCAGGGCGGCCAGAGGCACGAAGAGCCCGTTGCCCGCGATGTTCGAGAAGAAGGGCGGTCCGTGACCCTCCGGGGGTTGCTCGGAGGATAGCCGAAGGGCGATGGTCATAATTACGGGGATGGCCAGCAGGCCCAGCCAACCCACATACGTGCGCCTCTGGAAGAGGAGCTTGACGATCTCGCGGCGTAGGTGGCTCATTGTTCCGCTCCCGTGGACTCGCGACTCGAGTCCGGGTGGCCCCGATCCGCCTTGGACGACGCCCCGGTCAACTCGAGGAAGAAGTCCTCCAGACCCTGCTCCACGGCCGGCACCACCGCGCGCACGTCGATGCCCTCGGCGACCAGTCGACGCACTATCTCGGGCACCAGGTCGTCCCCGCACATGAAGCGCAGGAACTCCTCGCCGGCGTGGACCTCGTCTCCCCCATTGAGAACGGCATCGGGGCCAAGGAGGCGGCGAAGCACCTCCGCCGTCCGCGGTCGATCGTTGGTGAGCACCTTCACCGACATGCGCGCCGGCCGCAACTCCGAGACCGGACCCTGCACGACGATGCGCCCCTTGTCCATGATGACGGCCCGGTTGCACACCTGTTCGACTTCGTGCAGCAGGTGCGACGAGAGGAACACCGTCGTGCCCTGCCGACCCAGTTCGCGCACCAGCTCGCGCACGTCCTTCATCCCTTGAGGGTCGAGACCGCTGGTGGGCTCGTCCAGGATGATGAGGGCAGGCCGGTGGATCAGCGCCTGGGCGATACCAAGGCGCTGGCCCATCCCGTGAGAGTAGCTCCCCACCTTGGAGTCGCCTCGCTGCGAAAGCCCCACCATGTCGAGCACCTCGTCGATGCGCGCCTCGCTCACTTCGCCACTCATGCGGCCCAGCAGGCGCAGATTCCGTCGCGCGCTCATGTTCTTGTAGAAGGCGGGGACGTCCACGAAGCCGCCCACGTGCCGCAGGGCGTCCAGCCGCTGATCGGGCACGCGGTGCTCCAAGATCTGGACGTGACCCTCGGTGGGATAGATCAATCCCAGGATCATGCGGATGGTGGTGGTCTTCCCCGCGCCGTTGGGGCCGAGGAAGCCGAAGATGTCGCCCTCGCAGACGCTCAGGTCGAGGTGATCCACCGCACGTAGGCTCTTGAAATCTTTGGTGAGCTGGTGGGTGGAGAGAACTACGCGCCGGCCGGCGCAGGCTTCCGGCGCCGGCAGGGGTTCACGATCCGTCATGGTCATGACCTCACTCATGGATGGAGGAGGCGAACGCCTCCAGATCAGCCTGCGAGACGCTCCCTCCCATCAACACCACCACGTCGCCCTGTCGCCAAGCCACCAGCGAACCGAGCCTTGTGCCCAGCTCGTATGCCTGATGACCGCCGAACGCGCTCGGCGCGCCAAGCATCGGCACCTGAGTCAGGGCCGTGGTCATCTGAGCCCAGAGGGCGTCATCAATCTGGGTCTCGATGACTACGACGGTGCCGAAGCCTGCGCCGTATCTGAGTATCACCAGAGGCGCGTCGGGGACGGTGACCCCGGCAGGCGCGGTGACCCCGGAGATCCCGGCGCCCCCAGCAGGTGCGGGAGCCTCGACCGCCGTACCGCCCATCGCGCTCCCCGAGAAGGCGGACATCATGAACCCGCCCAGCGTCGAAGTATCGATCACAGCTGCGCCTTGGAAGGGCAGGGCGACATCGGACGGCACGGCCAGAGCGAAGCCGGCACGAACCGCAGCTTCGTCGAGGGTGAGCTCGGCGTGCTTGGCGGACTCGCCCGGGCTCGCCGCGCCTCCGCCGTCGCTGCTACCGTCACCGCCGACGCCCAGCATCCCGGCGGGCATGGCCAGAGTCGAGTGTTCAACCTTGGCGTCGGCCGGAGGCGTGAATTCGAACGTGTCCGCCGACACCTTGGCGTACGAGACCTTGGTGAATCCCGCTTCGAGCACGGGCTGCGCGTCGCCCTTCGCGAACACCTGCACCCGCAGAGGCAGGAAGGTCTTGCCGTCGAAAGCCACCTGCGCCGACCCGACAATGGTGTTCGGAGCGGTGGGCGTCATAGTCAGAACGTAGCTCGCGCGGCCCGCCACCTCGGCGGTGGCGACGCTCAGCGTGGCGCGCGGCGCCAGCGAGTCGACCAGGTCCTGGATCTTCCGAGGTAGATCGAGCGCGGCGGTCACGTCACCGGTCGCGGCGACCCCTGCGTCTTCGGTCGTGTCGGTGGAGTTCGACGCCTCGGAGTCCGTGCCCCCCGTCGGCCTAGCGGGCAGCGTGTACTCCGTGGCAGTTCCCGACCCCGAGCTGTAGACCCACACCGTGGTGCCGTTCAGGACGGCCACCGTGTCGCCACCCGAGCCTTGGGACTCGAACCGCAACTTTCCTTCTTGATACCAGAATCTTCCCGACCCACCTTGCATGAGCGAGGCCAGCCCGGCGTCGCCCGCGGGCATTTGCAGCGCCGCGGCGCCCAACAGATCGTTGGTCCAGGCGATGTCGCCACTCACGGCCGTCGTCTTGGGCGCCTCTTGGGCCACCTTGGCCAGCAGCTCGACCGGCGTGAGCGCCGAGAGTGCCGTGCCCTCCTGGCTGCGGGCCACCGTCAAGCCCACCGTTAGAGCCGCGACCAGCGCCACGACCACTCCGGTGATGAAGAACATCTTGCGATGCATGACCGACCCCTTCCACGATGCTTCCGAGGACTCGAGGCGCTCGGAGCGTCCCCTTATGCCCGCTCCAGATGCTTCAGATGCCAACCCTATCCAGCTTCCGACGCTGTAGGAAGTCTACTCCGGAGTTGTGAGCGATGTGTAAGGT
>DASRMJ010000179.1:0-5254 GCA_035647995.1 Thermoleophilia bacterium
CTCGTGACCCTCTGCGCACAGTGCGCCGGGGACGAGATCGCGGACCAGAAGCAGGTGGCTTCGTCTCGGTCGGCTGACGAACAGGATGCCACCTCGGCGAGTCGCGCACGTTCCCTGATCATGAAGATGATCGATCGGGCCACGCAGGAACACTCGCGCCTCCATGAGCTCGACGCCCTCGTCGGCGACCTCGCATCGCGACTCGCGGCCGCGCAACTCACGGCACTCGAGCAGGAGGAGCGCGCCCGCGGCCTTGCTGCCGAACTCGACAGGACCCGCGAGAGACTGCGCCGTGCCGAGGAGCTTCTCGCGCTGGCGAACGACCGTCCCGCGCCTGCCGCGGGCGCCGAAGGCGGAAGTCCACACGGCCCGGCAGCCGCGCCCCAGGTGCACCCCGGCCTCTCCGAGCTGACGCCGGCCGATGTGAACGCCATCCAGCGCGCGTTCAACGACTCGACGTTCATTGAGAAGATGCGCAGCGTCCGGCGCGGGCTGGGCAAGCCGATCGTCAACGCGTGCAGCCTTGCGGGGCCCGACCGGCGTGCTCTCCTCACGGTGGCGTGGGACATCGTCTGGTACCAGTTCTTGTTCGACCTCTCCGACAAACCGGAGGCCCCAGGTGCCGCCTTGTTCGCCGAGGGCATGGAACTCTCCGAGATCGCCGATCACTTCAAGCAGTCCAACGCCATGATCGACGACCAGGGCCGCCTCGACGCGTCGGAGCTCGCTCTTTCCCTTGAGCGCGACCACCCGGCCAACGAGGAGGCACTGGACGAGGCCGAGGCGCAGGCCCTCGACGACGCCACCGAGGAGATCTGGGACAGCACCTCGATGCCCGAGTTCCGCTGGGAAGACTGAGGCCCTCGCCCGCCTCGCGGTGCTCCCGCACTGAGGCGGCGGGCACCCGCGCGCCTCGCGGCCTCCGCCCTATGCGCGCCTCGTGCCGGGACTCAGGCCGCCCTCGCGGCGCCCCTGTGCCGGCTCCAGCCCGCCCTCGCGGCGCCTCTGTGTCGCCTCCGGGCCACCGTCGCCGCCTCCGGCAAGGTCTTTGCTGCGGGCCGGTGAGAGCACCGGCTGATGAGGTTTGGCGGTGGGACGGCGCTGTGGTACGGTTCGGAGCGAGGTCCGTCAAGTCACTCTGGGGCCGACAAACTCGCCGAACGCGGAGTCATGTACGAGGTCCGACCAGATATCCTCGAAGTAGCGAAAGCGCTCGGAGAAGAGACTCGGTTCAACATCTTCCGCCGCATCGCGGACGCCGCCGAGCCTCTATCCGTCAAGGACCTTGTCGCTGAACTCGGGATGCACCACAGCGCGATCCGCATCCACCTGGGCAAGTTGGAGGACGCGGGGCTCATCTACTCGAAGAAGCGTCACATCCCGGGGACCGTGGGCCGCCCTCAGTTGGCGTTCCTGCCCAGCGCGCGGGCCCTCTCGATCACTCTGCCGCCCCGCAACTACGAGTTCCTGGCCCGCCTCGCCATGGACTGGGCCGCGGCGGAGGGGGACACGGAGCCGACCGAGGATTTCGGTTTGCGCTGGGGGCGCGACTACGTGAAGGGCCGCGGGCGCCTGGTCGACGGTTCCCTGCCGCTCGATCGTGCCCTCGGCGTGCTCATGGACGAACTCCGCCGCCTCGGAGCATCGGCCCGCTCGGGCGTCATGAACGGCGGCTACCAGGTGCTCGAGACCAACTGCGTGTTCGCGGAACTGGCCGCCGACTACGAGCCGTTGGTCTGCGAACTCCACCAGGCGGTGATGAGGGGCATGTTGTCCGCGATCTCCGCCGACGAGTTCGAGTGGCAGCAGACCACCAGGATCTGCGACGGGGACGAACGCTGCACCATGCGGATCGCGGCCCGTCCCCCGGCCTGACCCCGCTCTCAACGGACGTGACCTACCCCGCGACGGCCACCACAAGGGGCCGATGACACCGTAGGCACCGGTCTGCTTCGCGTTTGGCCCCGGCATCGCCGTAGCCCGTTTCACAGTGCGCGAAGTTGCTGTTGCGCACCTCGGGATCCAGCATGGGCATGTGCTCACGTCGGCCGTAGTCGCGGCCCGGCGCGAGTGCGTACCGACTCGACTGCGCCCCCATCTGCACCGCGATGCGCCTGATCTTGTCCTCGATGTCCTCGACGACGGGCAGTCCTCGCAGGTGAAGGTCGATGTACTTGGCAGCCGTCTTGCCGGCGTGGATGGCCTCGATGACCGAAGCGCCCCCGCTGATCGCGTCCCCACCCACGAACACGCCCGGCTTGGTGGTCGCGAACGTCAGTGGATCCATCTCCAAGTAGCCCCACTTGTTGACGCCGATGGCCGCGTCCCCGACGAACGGGCTGAAGTCGGATTGCTGGCCGACGGCTGCGATGATCATGTCGGCCTCGAGTCCGTAGGGAGCCTTTGCGCTGGGCACCGGCGAGCGTCTGCCGCTCTCGTCCGGCGGGCCGAGTTCCATCTCCTGGCATATCAGGACCTGCACACACGTGTCCCCGTCGCAGCGCACCGGGGCCGAGAGGAAGTGGAAGCCTACCCCCTCTTCCATGGCCTCGTCGATCTCCCAGGGGTTCGCGGGCATCTGCTCGCGCGCGCGCCGGTAGACGACGCTCACCTCCTTGGCTCCCAGACGCAGCGCCGTGCGCGCCGCATCCATCGCTGAGTTGCCGCCTCCGATCACCAACACCTTCTCTCCCACCGACGTGCGCTCGCCAAGAGCGACTTCGCGGAGGAAGTCGATCGCGTCCATCGACCCGGGCAGGTCCTCGCCGGGGATGCGCAGTTTCTTGCCCGAGTGAGCGCCGATACCTATGAACGTGGCGGAGAATCCCAACTCGTCGAGGTCGGAGAAGGCAAGGTCACGGCCCAGAGCGGCGTTGTAGCGGATCTCGACGCCTTCCTGCTCGATCAGGGCGACCTCGCGCCGCAGTGCCGCCTTGGGCAGACGGTATTCGGGGATGCCCACATAGAGCATCCCGCCGGGCACCGGCAGAGCCTCGAAGATGACCGGCCTGTAGCCTCGCCGTGCCAGGTAGTAGGCGGCGGAGAGACCGGATGGGCCCGCCCCGATCACGGCCACACGGTCGCCACGGGAGCCTGCGTGGGCCGAGATGGGTCGCTGGCTGGACTGAGCGGTCGACTCCTCGGTCGACTCGTGCGGTGAATCGCAACAGGAGAAGCGCGCGCCGGGCTCGGCGGAGGTCGAAGAAGCCTCCCCGCCACAGACCCCGGGAGCCGGCACGTGCGTCGCCAAGCCCTCCGCCCGATCCGCGCACCATCGCTTCACGAAGTTGATGGCCACCGGTTCACCAGTGCCGGCCAAGGTGCAGTTCGATTCGCAGGGATGGTGACACGTGCGGCCGATGACCGCGGGCAGAGGATTGTCACGCTTGACGATGTCGGTGGCCAGATGAGGATGCTCTTCCATCGCTTGGAAGATGTAGCTCGGACAGTCGACGGTCGAAGGACAGGTAGACCGGCAGGGCGCGGTGACCCAACCGACCGTCTTCGGCCTGTCGCACGTCTGTCCCCCCAGGTGGGCCTCAAAGTGCTCGGCGGCAAGATCGAGCAGCGAGAGAATCGGGTCCTGCACGGTGTTCGCGATGCCGCACCACGACGCCTCGTCCACTTCCTCCGCCAGGAGACGCAGGGTGTCGAGGTCGTGCGGCCGACCTTCGCCGCGCTCGAGTCGGCGGAGGATCTCGCGCATGATGTGGGTGCCGATGCGGCATGGACTGCAGCGCCCGCACGACTCTTCTTGGACGAGGTCCAGGTAGACCAGAGCCATCGATACGGGACACACGCCCGGGGTCAGCACGGCTCCCCGCCAGGACACCACGGCTGCCACGTCAAGCATGTCGGGCCTGGAGAAGCGGGCCTTGACCGCTTCGGCGTCGGGCCCCGAGAAGCGATCACTCAACAGAGCCAGGATCTCCCGACCGTCACCAGGCACGTTCTCGCTATCCATTTCTCCTCCTCACGCAACCGCGACGAGAGATCCCAGGGAGGACCGTTCACCGTCCTATTCATTGTAGATGAGGAGGGAGCCCGATGCTACCGGGCAGGCCGAGCAGGCCCGAAGCGAGCGCCGCCATCCTCACGCGATACTCCAAACGCCCCCAACCCGACGCAATCATGCGCGGCACGATCTGTTCGGCGAACTCGACGCCCGACACCCAACGGGCCGCTTCCACCTCGTGCGTGTCGACCGGGTGCGGGTCGGCACTCTCCCAGGCGGCTCCGATGACGTGCGACGTCCAGCACCGGCGGCGATCTCCGCAGTGGAACACTGCCGTCATGCGGATCAGATAGCGCTCCACCCGAGAGCGGACGCCGGCCTCCTCCCACACCTCCCGCACGGCCGCACCGCCGAGACTCTCACCGGGGTCCACTCCGCCGGCCGGGACCCACCACACGTCGGGAGGGTCGGATGGCTTCCGCACCACAGCGAGCGAGTCGCCCTTGCGCACAAAGATTGTGACATCGTGGTGCCGACGGTCGCCGCACACGCGTTCGATGAGATCGAGTTCCCACGCCAGCAGAGGTTGATCCACCGAAACCTCCACCGGTATCCCCCACGCGGCCTCAGCCTGCAGGATCACCTCAGGGGAGGGGTCCACCTAGGTGCGCTCGCGCCCGCGCTCGCGGCTTCTGCCGATCGAAAGCCCTCCGACGGCGGTAACAACCAGGCCCGCGGCAACAAGAAAGAAGCTGCCGATGAACAACGGGTCGCCGGACCTCAGGATGGGATTGTCGGGATGGAAAGCCCCGGGCGTCACTGAGAGCAAGATCCCCATGACCGTGGCGGCCGCGACAGCCAGGCCGGCGATCACCCGTGGGGTGCCCATGATGAGGCCCAAGGCCCAGACGACGAGCAGTCCCGTCACGATCTCCGCGGACATCAGCAACTTGGGTTCGTCCCACATGACCCCGCCCCACGTCCTGATCATGACGGGAAAGCTGACAATCAGAGAAGCGGTCCAGAAGAAGGCCCCGAGGGATTGCGCCCTCCACACGACGGAGGCGCCCGGTCGAGAGAAGACGAGGAGGCCCAGCCCCGAGAAGCCGGCCAGAATGGTCATCAAGATGCCGGTCCACGTCACGGCTCCATGGAAGAAGACCATGCGCACGCCGGCGCCAAGCACCTTGTCCGGAGGGACGAGCGCCACGCCCGCCACCACGGCGGCCACGCCGACGACCATCACCACGAACGGCAGACGTCTTAGAGCCCCTCTGGGGAGCGTCACCCCCACTGGAG
>DASRMJ010000180.1:0-4293 GCA_035647995.1 Thermoleophilia bacterium
CCCTCTCCACCGAGCCCAACCTGGGGGTGTGGAAGCTCCGTGCCACCGCGGTCGTCGGCGTCTCCGGGGACGGCGCCGCCGCATCGGCGGGCGACGCCTCCACCGAGCTCGACGTACGCGTGGAAGAGTACGTCCTGCCAAAGTACGAGGTCTCCGTCGAAACGGCCAAGGACTGGTTCCTGGTTAGCGAGCCCATCACCGGGCACGTCACCGCCGCCTACAGCTTCGGGCGTCCGGTGCGCGGGGAGCTGCGCATCACCGCCTCCCGCTACGTGGGCGAGTGGCAGGAGTTCGCCACCTTCACCACCGACATCGACGGCGAGGCCGACTTCCGACTCGATCCCGCGGGCTACGTGGCCGGCGTGCCCGAGGCCGGAGGCCAAGGCAACGTGACGCTGGAGGTGGCCGTGGTGGAGCCGGCCACCGGCTACGAGGAGAAGACCACCCAGCTCCTGACGGTGGCGGCGGCCCCCGTCACCATGAAGCTCATCGGCGAGAGCCCCTCCTTCAAGCCGGGCCTGCCCTTCGACCTCCTTCTGGTGACCGAGACCCCCGGCGGCGAACCGGTGGAGGCCGCGGTCGACGTGCAGGTGTACTACTACAGTGAGAACTTCGAGACGGTGGGTCAGGATACCCGCCGCGTCGAGACGAAGAGAGGCACTGCCCTGCTCGATCTCACGCCGCCGAAGGGCGCCGTGCGCATGGAGTTGAACGCCGGCTCCGGTGACGCCTACACCTACATGCAGTCGACCGCCGCCTACTCACCCTCGGGCAACTTCATCCACCTCACCCAGGAAGACGCGGGAACCCTTAGCGTGGGCGACACGGCCCGCTTCCGCGTGGCCTCCACCTCTGAGGCCCGCACCTGCTACTACGAAGTCGTGGCCCGTGATCGCGTGGTCTTCAGCAGCAGCGAGGGTGCCTCCGGCGGCGGTTCCAACGAGATCGCCTTCAAGGTGACCCCGGCCATGGCGCCGGGGGCCAAGCTGCTCGTGTACCAGATCCTGCCCACCAGCGAGGTGGCGGCCGACTCCCTGCCCTTCGAGGTGACGGGTGTCTATCCGCACACGGTGAGCGCCACCTTCGACGTGCAGGAAGCCAGGCCCGGAGACGCGGTGGAAGTAGCTGTGCAGACCGAAGGTCCGGCCAAAGTGGGGCTCGTGGCGGTGGATCACTCCGTGTTCATCCTGGCCGAGAACCGACTCAACCTGCAGCAGGTCTTCGCCGAACTCGAGCGCCTCTACATGCAACCGCAGGCCGAACTCCACGAGGCCGACCCCATGATGGGCCTGCCGCTCCTCTCTCCCGGGGCCAAGGACACCTTCCAGGACGCCGGCCTCATCGTGCTCTCCGACAAGGACGTTCCCGAGGGCAAGGAGATGGAGGACCCCCGAGGCTTTGTCGGTTTGGGCGGCGGCTTCATGGAGAACGCCGCCGATGGCGTTCTCCCGCTTCGCGCCCAGAGCCCCCCCACCACGGCTGCTTCTGCCGTCGGCGACAAAACCCAGACCTCGGCGACCGGCGGATTGGCCGAAGTGCAGCGTGTGCGTCAGTTCTTCCCCGAGACGTGGATATGGGACGAGGTGGTCACCGACCGCAACGGCAAAGCCACCCTGAAGGTGGACGCTCCCGACTCCATCACCACCTGGGACCTGCGTGCCGTAGCGCTCTCGCCCGACAAGGGGCTGGGAGTGGCCGAGTCGTCACTGAGGGTATTCCAGCCGTTCTTCCTCACGGCCGACCTGCCCTACTCCGCGATCCGAGGGGAGGAGCTGCCACTGAAGGTCAGCCTCTACAACTACCTCGACACGCCGCAGGAGTTCCAGGTGCAGATCGAGGATTCGGATTGGTTCGACATGCTCGATGACGCCACCACTACGGTCACCGTTGCCGCCAACGACATCGGCGGCGCCGAGTTCACGATCCGACCCAAGACCTTGGGCACGCAACTGGTCAAGGTGACCGCCCGCGGTCCGCAGGCCGCCGACGCCGTCATCAAGAGCATGCTCGTCGAGCCCGAGGGCGTGGCCCGCGAACTCGTGGAGAACATTGTGCTGCAAACCGGCGCCGAGCACACCATCGATCTCCGGCCGCTGGTGGCGCTGCCGCTCGAAGGCGGCGGTTCGGCGGGCACCGGCGGCAGCTCCACCAGCACCACCGGCTCGGGCGGCAGCTCCACCGGCACCGACGTCAGGCCGGGCATGCCGTTCCCAGCGTGGCCCGAAGTGGTCCCCGACTCCAGCCGCGCCTACGTGGCCATCAGCGGCAGTCTCCTGGCCCAGACCATCGACGGACTCGACCAGCTCCTGCAGATGCCCTTCGGCTGCGGCGAGCAGAACATGATCCTCTTCGCGCCCGATGCCTTCATCCTGCGCTACCTGAAGGAGACACGGCAGCTCAAGCCCGAGATCCAGGCCAAGGCCGAGATGTTGCTGGTGACCGGCTACCAACGCGAACTCACCTACCAGCGCGCCGACGGCAGCTTCTCCGCCTTCGGCGACCAAGATCCCGAGGGCAGCCTCTTCCTCACCGCCTTCGTGCTCAAGACGTTCGCCCAGGCGCAGGACCTCACCTACATCGACCCGCAGGTGTTGTCCGATGCGTCCGCGTGGATCGAGAGCCACCAGAAGGCCGACGGTTCGTTCGAGCCGGTGGGCTTCGTGGCCCACCAGGAGATGGTGGGCGGCATCCAGGGAGCTGACGCCCTCACCGCCTACGCGACGGTCGCCCTGCTCGAAGCGGACCGCGCCGCGCCGGCCGGATCCGCCGCGGCCGGGCGGTCCGCCGCTGACAAGGCCCTCGGTTACCTCGAAGGGCGTCTCCACGCCATCGACGACCCCTACACTCTGGCCCTGACCACCTATGCCCTGGAGCTGGGCGCGAGCGCCAAAGCCGACGCCGCCTACGATAAGCTGATGAAGGCTGCCATCGTCGACGACGAGGGCCTCCACTGGAGCGGCGGCGGCGTCGAACCCCTGCCGGGCGGCACCGGCGGCGGAATCGGCGGCGGTGGCGGCGACCAGCCCGTCGCGCAGCCTGCCGCGCAGCCTGCCGGCGGAGACCAGGCAGCCATGCCTCCCATAGACATCTACGATCCCAGCTTCCGCCCCCCACTCGACATCGAGGCCACCGTCTACGCCACCCTCGCCCTGATCGAGCACGGTGACCGTCTCAGCGCCGGCAAAGCGGCCAAGTGGTTGGTGGCGCGGCGCAACAGCGCTGGCGGCTTCGGCTCTACGCAGGACACGGTGGTGGCTCTGCAGGCCCTCACCGAGTACGCGGTCTTCGGAGCCGTCGACACCGATCTCACCGTGACCCTGCGTGCCGGCGACGTCGACAAGCAGGTCCGCATCACCCCCGACAACTACGATGTCACCCAGGTGATAGAGGTGCCTGCGGGCGTGCCGGTGCAGCTGCGGGCCGCGGGCAAGGGTGAGGCGGTGGTCCAGGGCGTGCTGCGGTACAACATCCGCGAACCGGAGCCGGTGCAGAGCGTCTTCGACATCAGCGTGGACTACGACGCCGATCAGGTGGCGGTGAACGACCTGGTCGACGTCGACGTGAGCCTTGCCTTCAATCCTCCGGTGTTGTTGGACACGGGCACTGAGGCCTATCCTGCCCGCCCTGTCAAAGCGGGCATGGTGGTGCTCGACGTGTCTGTGCCCACCGGCTTCGCCCCCGAGGCTGCGACACTCGAGTCCCTACTCCAGAGGCCCAAGATCAAGCGCTACGACGTGGCCGGGCGCAAGGTCATCATCTACATCGAGGACATGACCGCGGGCGAGAAGATCTCGTTCTCGTTCCAGGTGCGGGCGCTCTATCCGGTGCGCGCCAAGGGCGGCGCCTCCCAAGCCTACTCCTACTATACGCCGCAGTGGAAGGGCGAGACCATGGGGGAGGCCATAGTGGTGCGGGGCGGGTGACCGTTCGGCCCGGGTGACCGTTCAAGGCCTTCGGCCGAGCCGACTCGCCGCCCGCCGGGCTGAGCTGGGGTCCGCAGATCGGCCGCAGCCCGGTCTCGTGAGCGGTGGTCCCGCCCGCAGCGCGGCGCGGGACCACCGCTCCTTCAGCTAGGAGCCTATCTCTCCGATCACGCGCTCGACGTCACGTGCGAGTGATTCGTCGGGCGTCACCACCAGCTCCTGACGCTGCAACGGGTATGTGTAGCGCGGCTGGTCCTTGTGGGCCGAGTAGATGTCGCGGAGTTCGTCGGAGAGCTGCTGCATCTGCAGACTGGTGAGGCCGTGCTTCTTCATGACCGACATGAAGCTGTGCTCTTCGCCGTTCTCGTAC
>DASRMJ010000181.1:0-7142 GCA_035647995.1 Thermoleophilia bacterium
ATGTAGAGCACGATAGTACGCACGGCGCCGGCGCGACCGAGCGGTGAAGGCGCCGGGTCGGCGGCCGAGGATCGGGCCGACGGCGCCGGCGCGTCGGCCAGAGGGCGCCCCGGGGCTGCGTCGACCCTGCCGGCGCCGGCGTCCGGATCCCACCCCAGCCACACGAGCCGGCTCTCGACCACGTCGACGCCCACCTCCTCACGAAGGATCTGCTCATATTCGTGGTAGAGCGTGTCGTACGCCGCTGCCTCGGCGTCGCTCCGGAACATGGGCATGCGCTTACAGGCCACCGCGGTGGTGGCCCCCGCCGTCGGACGTGAGATGTCGAGCACAGTTGTGATCTCCCCATGCCCCAAGACCCGCGCAGGAATCACGCTCGCTGCCGGCGATCTGAGGTCGAGCCCGGCCTCGAACCTGCTCAGGAACTCAGGGTCCACGGACACTCCGCTCATCCGCGCGCCCCCGCGATCCGTTCCAGGGCCGAGAGGGCTTCGTCGAGCCGAGAGAGGACTTCCTGCGCCAGCGTCAAGTCGATGTTGAGGGGCGGGAGGAGCTGCACAACCCGCGGGTCGTTGTAGGCGTACACGGCCAGGACACCGGCGTCGAACGCCGTCTTGGAGAGCGCGGGACCGAGAGCCGCATCGGCCAGCTCGATTCCCATCATCAACCCCAGCTGTCTGAGGCCCACCAACACGCCGGGGTGGCGCCGCCGCAGCTGCTCGAAGCCTGCCGCGAAGGCCTCGGCCAGATCACCGACGTGCCCAAGGAAGGCCAACTCGGAACTCAGCTCAAGCACGCGCAGAGCCACGGGACACCCGACCTCGGCCCCGCCGAAGGTGGAGATGTGGATGAAGGGGTCAGCGTGGAACACCTGCTCAAGCTCGCGGCGCAGCAGGGTGGCCGTCATGGGATACACGCCGCCGGAAAGGCCTTTTCCGATCACCATGATGTCCGGCTCGACACCGTAGTGTTCGATGCCCCACAGGCGGCCCGTGCGACCCAACCCCGCCTGAACCTCGTCGATGATGAGCACGGCGCCGGCGGCGTCGCAGAGTTCACGAACTCGCGGAAAGTAGTCCGGGGCGGCTATCGGCATACCCAGTGTCGCTGGAACCGTCTCGAGTATGACAGCGGCAGTGTCGGCGTTGAGAGCCACCTCCAAAGCCTGCCCGTCGCCGAACTCGACCTGGCTGAAGCCCGGAGTCGGGGGCCCGAAGGGTGTCCGATACTTCGCGTCGCCGGCGGCGAGTGCCAACCCTGTGTGACCGTGATATCCGCCGAACGCCGACACGATGCCGGCGCGGCCGGTGTAGGCCCGCGCCACCTTGATGGCCAGGTCGACGGCTTCCCCGCCGGAGACGCCGAAGACGGCGAAGGGTAGGTCTCCGGGAGCCGAGGCGGCCAGCTTGGCGGCGAGCTCCGCCCGCCGCGGGCTGATCAGGTGATGGTTGCCGATGTCCAGCTCCTCGAGGGAGCGCGAAAGGGCGTTCAGCACATCCGGGTTCCGGTGCCCGAGGTTGAACACCCCGCCGTTGCAGTGACAGTCGATCAGACGATGTCCACCGTCGGCGTCCCACAAGTACGGGCCCTCACGACGCCCCAGGGCGAAGTCGATGCCGGCCCGCTCGAAGAAGGCCACCTTCCCGGGAGACACGTGACGGGCGAAGAGATCGAAGATCCCCCGTCTGTCGACCGCGGGCCTGTCAGTCATGGATGCGAACCGCGTCCGTCATGGCACCTCCGTCTCCTCGATCGGGGCGATCCTGATCGTATGACTGTACCTGCCAAGCCGTGGCCGAAGCAAGCTTCTCGCACCGTTCGGCGCAGCGGGTGGGCGATGCGCCCGAAGTGCACAGTGCTGCACATGGAGCACCTTCGTGTGCACATGCATCATTGCCGCGCCGCCCGGGCGGGCGGAGTATCGTCTCGCGATCGAGACGGACACACCGCGACGGGGCCCCACGCCCCCTCGGCGACGGGCGCCTGTCGCGAGATGTTGGATCTTCCTACAGTGGCGGACTCCCATCCCGTGATATACCAACAGTGACGCGCCGCGTGGGACTGCCTATAGTACCTAGTGTGGTGATTGTCGCCCGAGGACGGGTGAAGTCTCAACCAGGCGCCGACGAGACGACTGGGTCAGCGGCGGAGAGGCACAAGAGTGAACGGAGGCGTGGTATGAACGACTATGGTGCTTCGGTGATGGCGCAGGTGAAGGCCAAGAACCCGGCTGAGCCGGAGTTCCATCAGGCGGTCTTCGAGGTTCTAGAGTCGCTCGATGTGGTCCTCGAACGTCACCCCGAGTACCGCGCGGCAAAGATCATGGAGCGCCTCGTGGAACCCGAGCGGGCCATCATCTTCCGCGTCCCCTGGGTGGACGACCAGGGCCAGGTCCAGGTGAACCGAGGCTTCCGCGTTCAGATGAACAGCGCCATCGGTCCGTACAAGGGCGGCCTCCGCTTCCACCCGTCGGTCAACTTGGGCATCATGAAGTTCCTCGCCTTCGAGCAGGTATTCAAGAACTCCCTCACCACTCTACCCATGGGCGGCAGCAAGGGCGGTTCTGACTTCGACCCGAAAGGCAAGAGCGACAACGAGGTGATGCGCTTCTGCCAGAGCCTCATGACCGAACTCTTCCGCCACATCGGCCCGGACACCGACGTTCCCGCCGGGGATATCGGCGTCGGTGGCCGCGAGATCGGCTACCTCTTCGGTCAGTACAAGCGCCTGCGCAACGAATTCACCGGCGTGCTCACCGGCAAGGGGATCAACTGGGGAGGCTCGCTGATCCGCCCGGAAGCCACCGGCTACGGCACGATCTACTTCGCCGCGGAGATGGCTGCGGGCAGAGGCGACACTCTTGAGGGCAAGACCTGCCTGGTCTCGGGTTCGGGCAACGTGGCCCAGTACGCTGCGGAGAAGCTGATCCAACTGGGCGCGAAGCCCGTCACGCTCTCCGACTCGAACGGCTTCATCTACGACGCTGCCGGCATCGACGCGGGGAAGCTGTCCTTCGTCATGGACCTCAAGAACAAGCGGCGCGGCCGCATCAAGGAGTACGTGGAGACCTATCCCACGGCGGTGTACACGGAACTCGCCGCCGGTTCCGATCAGAACCCGCTCTGGAACACCCCGGCCGATTGCGCCTTCCCCTGCGCCACGCAGAACGAGATCAGCGGCATCGACGCCGGCAACCTGTTGCGCAACGGTGTCAAGTTGGTGGCCGAAGGCGCCAACATGCCCACACATCTGGACGGCGTGGAGCAGTTCCTCGATGCAGGCATCCTCTTTGCTCCTGGCAAGGCGTCCAACGCCGGCGGAGTAGCGACGTCCGGCCTCGAGATGTCGCAGAACAGCATGCGCCTCTCGTGGTCGCGCGAAGAGGTGGACGAGCGCCTGCACCGCATCATGCGCGACATCCACCAGGCATGCGTCACCGCCTCCGACAAGTACGGCCTGGCCGGCAACTACGTGGCCGGCGCGAACATAGCGGGCTTCCTGAAGGTGGCCAACTCCATGCTTGACCAGGGCGTCGTGTAGGCGGTCCCGCCTCACGCACCGCAGGATCTTCGAGAGGCGGGCGGCCGGCAGGCCGCCCGCCTCTTCCGCTTCAGGGCCGACCGAAGGGTCTCCTGCTATCCTGTTCTCCAACGTACCGGGCGCGCGCCCCGCGCCGCCTCTCGCAGCCGGAGTGATGGGGGAACCGATGCCGTCTGTCCATGAGTTGCTCGCCGGCCTCAGCAACCGCAGCAGGTTCCAGGATTTCGAGGTGCTGATGTCCTCCCGCGTGGAGAACATCATCTTGGTCTCGAGCCTCTACGACAAGTTCATCCTGCAGGAGGATGGGCAGCTCAGCGAAGTGATCCTCGGCGAGTTCCTCGATCTGCACCTACACCACACCACGGGGCTTACACACGTCTCATCCGGCGCCGAGGCCATCGAGTTGGCATGCTCCAACCCCACCTTCAACCTCATCATCACCGCCATCAACGTGGGCGACATGAACGCCGTCGAGCTCGCCAACAGAGCGCGCGAGGCCGGCCTCATCATCCCCGTGATCGTGCTGGCCTACGACGGTGGCGAACTCTCCGATTTCGTGGTGCGTCACGACGTCACCGCGCTCGATCGTCTCTTCCTCTGGCAAGGCGACGTGAGGATCCTCCTCGCCATCATCAAGTACATCGAGGACAAGCTCAACGCCGAGCACGACACGCAGGTAGCCGGGGTGCAGGTGATCCTGGTGGTCGAGGACAGCATCAGGTCGTACTCCTCGTTCCTCCCCATGATCTTCACTGAGCTCATCCGCCACTCGCAGCGGCTCATCCCCGGTGGCATGAACATCGCGCACAAGATCCTGCGCATGCGGGCGCGCCCCAAGATCCTGCTCTGCACCACCTACGAGGAAGCCTGGGAGAACTTCACCCGGTATCAGCAGGACGTACTCGGCATCATCTCCGACATCGAGTTCCCGCGGGACGGCGAGTTGGACCCGGAGGCCGGCGTCGAATTCGCGACCCACGTGCGCGAGCTCTGGCCCGACGTGCCCGTCGTGCTCCAGTCGGGCCGCCCGGAGAACGAGGCACTGGCGCGGAGGATCGGAGCTTCGTTCCTGCTCAAAGGGTCCGCCACCCTGCTGCACGACCTGCGCCGCGTCATGATCGAGGAGTTCTCTTTCGGCGACTTCGTGTTCCGACTGCCCGACGGCTCGGAGATCGACCGGGCCGGCGACCTGCGGACTCTCGCCGCGAAGTTGCACACGATCCCTATCGAGAGCATGTCCTATCACGCGGAGCGCAACGACTTCTCCCGGTGGCTCAAGGCGCGCACCGAATTCGCGCTGGCCCACCGTCTCCGCCCGCGCAAGATCGGGCAGTTCGACAGCGCCGAAGCCATGAAAGCCGACCTCATCGAGGCGGTGGAGGAGTACCGGCGCGAGCAGGGTCGCACGATCATCGCGGATTTCGACCACCGCTCCTTCGACACCACCAGCAGCTTCAGCCGTATCGGCGGGGGCTCGCTGGGCGGCAAGGCGCGGGCGCTGGCCTTCGTACGCCACCTCCTCGGCGCGTTCGACATGTTCGCACGCTTCCCGGGAGTACAGATCGCGGTGCCACCATCGGTGGTGCTCGGCACTGACGTCTTCGACCAGTTCCTCGACCGCAACGACCTACGCGACCTGGCCATCCACTCCGACGACGACGACGAGATAGAGCGCCGGTTCCAAGCCGCCGCCCTCCCCCACGAAGTCACCCGTGACCTGGCCTCGTTCCTAGAGCTGATCCGCTATCCGCTGGCGGTGCGCTCGTCGAGTCTGCTGGAAGACTCGCAGTACCAGCCGCTGGCCGGCGTCTACGAGACGTTCATGCTGCCGAACAACCACCCCGACGCCGGGGTCAGACTCCGCCAACTCGAAGCGACCATCAAGCGGGTCTACGCCTCGACCTTCTCCTCCCACGCCAAGAGCTACCTGGAAGCCACCCTCTACCGCTTAGAAGAAGAGAAGATGGCGGTGATCATCCAGAAGGTGGTGGGAGCGACTCACGAGGAGCGGTTCTATCCGGACATCTCCGGCGTGGCCCGTTCGTACAACTTCTACCCCACCTCACCCATGACCGGCGAGGATGGGGTGGCGATCGTCGCGCTGGGGTTGGGGCGCACGGTGGTCAAGGGAGAGCGCGCGCACAGCTTCTGTCCGAAGTATCCGCGCCACCAGCTCATGGCGGGTAGCCTCGAAGACACGCTGCGCAACTCCCAGCGTGAGTTCTGGGCGGTGGAGCTCGGACCGTTCGCCAACGATCCGGATGCCGGCGAACCGGCCCCGGACCTCTGGGAGAAGAAATACCCGCTCGAGGTCGCTGAGGAAGACGGCACTCTCGCCCAGCTCGGCTCCACCTATTCGCCGGAGAACGACGCGCTCTACGATGGCGTCTCGCGCCCGGGGGTCCGCGTAGTCAACTTCGCCCCCTTGCTCAAGTTCGACCTCTTCCCGCTGGCCGACATCGTGGATCTCCTGCTCGAGATCGGCGCCCAAGGCATGGGGACTCCGGTGGAGATCGAGTTCGCCGCGAACCTGACCGCTAACGAGGGAGCCCCCAAGGAGTTCGCCTTCCTCCAGGTACGGCCGATGGGCTTCTCGAGAGAGATGGAGGATCTCACCCTCGAGGAGTCCGGGTCGGAACGAGTGTTGTGCCACAGCACCAGCATCCTCGGAAACGGCCGGTTGAACGGGATCAAGGACGTCGTCGTGGTCGACATCAGCCGCTTCGACCGCTCGCGCAGTCTGGAGGTCGCCCGAGAGGTGGCCCGCTTGAACGCACGGCTCACCCGCGAAGGCGCTCGCTACATCCTCATCGGTGTCGGCCGCTGGGGTTCGGCCGACCCGTGGCTCGGGATCCCGGTGAATTGGGACGAGATCGCCGGCGCGCGGGTGATCGTCGAATCCGAACTCAAGGACATCCCCGTGACGCCCTCGCAAGGGAGCCACTTCTTCCAGAACCTGACCTCGTTCCGCGTGGGCTACTTCACTGTCAATCCCGAGGCGGGCGCCGGACGGGTCGACTGGGAGTGGTTGGCCGCCCAGCCCGCCGCAAGCGAGGGTGAGTTCGTGCGACACCTGCGCTTCGACCACCCCTTGGTGGTCAGCATGAACGGCACGACGCGCGAAGGGATCATCCTCAAGCCGAAGGAGTAGGCCGGCCGGCCGGACCGTCCTCGCGCCGAACGAGCAGACGGTCCGGCGGGCCGCCGAGCCGCAGGAGTAGGCCGACCGCCGGGCAATCGGGCGGCCGACCGACAGCCGCTCCGTGTTTAGCCGGGCGCCCCTCCCGGGCATTCCCGTGACGTGCCAACGCGACTAGGAGACCACACCATGAACCAGTCCCACGTCAAGCTCTACGCGCTCAGCACGTGCGGTCATTGCCGGAACGTCAAGAACTTTCTCAACGAGAACGGCATCGAGTACTCCTCCGTCGAGGTGGATCTCACGACAGGCGAGGAGCGCCAGAGGATCATCGACGAGGTGCGTGCCCTCAACCCCAACACCTCCTTTCCGACCATCGTCATCGGGGAGACGGTCATCGTGGGGTTCAAGGAGGCGGCCATGAGGGAGGCGCTTGGACTGTGAGAGACGCGGTGCGCCAACT
>DASRMJ010000182.1:0-5113 GCA_035647995.1 Thermoleophilia bacterium
CTCGCGGGGGCCACGGCCCCCCAGAAGAAGGCCACAGCGAGCCGCAGTTCCTGGAGGGCTGTGTTCCGCCAGTCGGAGTCGGTGCCGAGCGTGGTCCGATGCAGGCTCTCGAACACCTCGGCCATCGTGGAGGTGGGGAGCACGCCGAGCTCCCGCCAGGTCTCCACGCGTTCCGGCGGAGCGCAGGCGTGCAGCAGGCGCATGGGTCCCGGTCGGGCCTTCGAGAGATCGTCGTAGAGGACGAGGGCGACGTCCCGCGCCACGTCGAGATCGGGCCGGTCGGCACCAGCGGAGGCCTGCGGCACGCCCAGCCGTTCTGCGAGCCAGCGCACCCGATCCATCCCACGCAAGGGTCCCTCCTCGCGACCCTCCGTGATGGCGAGGATGGTCTCAAGTCGTGCCCGCGCGTGCGAACCGTGCGCGGCGGCCGCGGCGGCCACCATGCGGAGATGGTTGCCCATCACCACCTGGGCCGGGCCCGCCCCGCAGATGCCGGGTTTGGAGATGGTCACCCGGCAGGGTCCCCACAGGCACCGGCGGCAGCAGGTGCCGTCGAGGCCCCAGGAGCAGAGTCGCTGCTGGGCGTCCGAGCGATCCAGGTAGCTGGGGAGGTCGAGCGAGGCCATGTGCTCCGCCAGGGGCGGAAGGGCCGCCGAAGGGGTCAGACGCAGGACGTCCGTTCGGTCGGGCATCTCGGTGTTCAGCTTGGGGTAGCGATAGCGCACGGCCTCTCCTCAGATCGAATACTCGGGTGCACGGCGTTCCGGCACCAATCGGAAGTGCTCGAGTATTACTTCACGCAGGTGGGTGAACTCGGCGGAGGTGCGGTCCCGCGGCCACGTGAGGTCCACGTTGACGGTGGCCCGGACGGCGCCCGGACGTTCGCTCATCACCGCGACCCTATCCCCCAGATAGATGGCTTCCTCTATGTCGTGCGTCACGAGGACCACGGTCTTGCCCCCGGCTCGATGCAGTTCAAGGAGATCGGCCTGCAATCCCATCCGGGTGAGCGCGTCCACGGCGCCGAATGGCTCGTCCATGAGCAGGATGTCGGGGTCCACGGCCAGGGAGCGGGCGATGTTCACGCGCTGACGCATTCCGCCCGAGAGCTCGTGTGGCTTCTTGTCCTCGAACACACTCAGGCCCACGCGCTCGAGCAGGGCGCGGGCTCGGGATCTTCTCTCCTCGCGCGGGATCCCCATTATCTCCAGGCCCAGCTCCACGTTCCCGATGGCAGAGCGCCACGGCAGGAGCCCGTAGTCCTGAAACACGAGCAGCCGGCGCGGGTCGGGCCCTGTGACCGGTCGACCCTGCACCAGCACCCGCCCTCGGTCGGGCCGGTCGAACCCCGCGACCAGGTTGAGGAGCGTGCTCTTCCCACAGCCGGATGGACCGACCAGGCAGAAGAACTCACCCTCGTACACCTCGAGGGTGGTGGCGGCCAGCGCCTCCACGGCCGTGTTCCCTCGTCCGAACGTGCGGCCGGCGCCGTCGACGACAATGATCTCGTCCACGAGGCCGGCCCGACGCACGCCGGCCTGTCCCGTTCCGCCCGGTGCAGGGCCCGAGGTGCGCGGGTCCGAGCCGTCGCGCTCCGGGGCCCCGTTTACGCGCTCCACGAGTACCTCTCCTTGAGCCACCGCAGAGCCAGGTCTGTGAGATACCCGAGCAGCCCGATGGCGAGGATGGTGGCCACCAGTTCGTCGTAGGCGAAGCGATCCCGGGCGTCGAGTATCTGGTACCCCAGACCGGAATCGACTCCAAGCATCTCGGCCGGCACGATCACCACCCAACCCACGCCCAGGGCCAGACGCACACCCTGCAGGAGATCGGGCACGGTGGCCGGGAGTATCACCTTCCGCACGACCGCCCGGTCACCTCCGCCGAAACCGCGCACTACCCGTTTCCAGATGGGGCTCACACGGCCCACGCCGTGCGCCGTCGAGAGCAGGACGGGCCACACGGCGGCGAACGCCACCAGGAAGACGACCGGCCGGGACCCCACGCCGAACGCCACCAGGGCCACGGGCACCAACGCCAGCGGAGAGGTCATGCGCAAGAACTGGAAGACCACGCTGGTGGCTGCGTCGAGGGGTCGCGAGTAGCCCACGAGCACCCCCAAGGGCGCTCCGATGAGCACGGCGATCCCCAGGCCCAACCCCAGGCGGCCGAGGGAAGCCGACGACTGCTCGACGAGCACGCCGGAGGCCGTCAACCGGCCGAGTGCGCGCAGGCCCCGCACCGGTCCGAAGTCCGCCCCGAAGGCTTCACCCAGCAGTCCCGCGCTCGTTGCCGCCTGCCAGACGGAGAAGAAGGCCAGGACGCCGAGCAGTCTCAGACCGACGTCGCCGAGACGAGGTTTCCACGATCCCCACTGTCGCCCTGCGATCCGCCGCGCGGCGACGGGAGCGGTGCTCATACCTCGATCACCTCGTCCCGTTCGAAGTCCGGATAGGCGCCGTCGAACGCGACCAGACCCCCGCTGGCGGCCAACGCCTTCTTCACCAGCTCGTAGTCCATGAGATCGTCGGCCACGTGCTCGGGGGACAGATCTTGGAGGAAGGTCGTGTCCCCGTCGAGTACGGTCTGCTTCAGCTCCTGAACGATGCGCTTCGTGGCCGAGCGGAACTGGTAGGGCTCGAAGGCGATCCGCGACGCCTCCCACTCGGGATGCCGGATGGCTCCCGTGCCTCCGGAGACGCCATAGGTCTCCAGGTCGTACTTGGTCATGGAGCGGAGGATGATCTTCTCTTCGAACGGTAGGTAGCCGCGACCCTCCTTCGAGAGTATTCGCGCCGCCTCCTCCTTGTTCTCTCGGGACCAGCGCTCGGCGCGGACTAGAGCGTTGACGGCTTTCTGACTCCACTCCCGCCGCTCGCGCACGTCGCCTTCGTGGAGCACCGCGACGCAGCACGGGTGGTTCTGCCAGACGTCTCCCGTGAAACGGATCACCCGGCCCCCCGCGAGCACCTCGCCCGCCGCGTTGAACGGTTCGGCCACGATGTAGCCATCGATCGCGCCCGCGCTCAAGGCCGTGGGCATATCGGGCGGAGCCATCACCAGCAGGTTGGTCTGATCGGCGGCCAGGGGAGCCTTCTGATTCTGGATGACCGGGCGGAGCCCATGAGAGCGCAGCACCATCTGCAGGATGACGTTGTGCATGGAGTACCAGTACGGTACGGCGATCTGTTTGCCGCCCAAGTCGGCCGTGCTCTGGATGGATCCTTGATCGCGCACGGTCAGGGCGGAGTTGTTCATGTGGTTCCAGGCGACCACCTTCACGGGGAAGTCGCGCGCGTACCGGAGGTAGATGGGGATCGGGATCAGCAGGTGGGTGAGGTTGAACGTGCCCGCCTGGAAGGCCTCCGCCAGTGCGGACCACCCCCGGATGAGGGTGGGCTGCTCCACCTCGAGGCCCTCTTCTTGGAAGTACCCGTTCGCGTACGCGATCAGGAGTGGGGTGGCGTCGGTGATAGGGATGTAGCCGATCTTTACCGGGGGGAGTTGGGTCTCGCTTCCCGCGTCCGCCGCCGTCTGCGTGGGCGACACGCCGGTCGCTCCGGTCACCGCGGTGCTAGGCGTGGCGTCGGAAGCACATCCTGTGGCCCAGCCCAGGCCGCTGAGGCCCAGGCCGGAGACACCGGCCAGCTTGAGTAGTTGCCGTCGTGTGATCGCTTGCGCGCTCATTCCCTCGGCCCTTCGAATCCGTACGACAATATAAAGTTGAGTAAGTGTATCAGAATACTCAACTTTATGCGGAGCATGCCATCGGCCGGGTGGAAGTCCAATGCTCCTTCTTCGCGAGAAGATCCTGAGGGCTGCTAGCTTGTACTCTCTGCCGGCCGCGCCGCGGGCAGTGTGAACGACGCTGTTCCTCGGCCGGGAGTGCTGGTGGCCGAGATGTCTCCGTCCATCTGTCGCAACAGAGACCGGGCGACCGCGAGTCCGATCCCCGTTCCCCCTCCGGCTGTGGAGCGCGACTTGTCCACGCGGTAGAAGCGTTTGAAGATGTGAGGCAGGTCTTCCGCCTTGAACACTATGGTAGCCCCCGCGCTCCGGTTGCGCCGCTACGAGCCGACGGACGTTCTTACCAACTCTGCAAGGGCTGCCTCAAGCGCTCGTGGGTAGCTCCCGATTCGGACCCAACGGGAGCTCCGTCACCTCGGCAGGGTCCGGATCGGCAGGAACGTAGGCGGCGAGGCAGCGAGGGCAGCAGAAGTACACGGTTCTGAAGCCATTGTGCGCCGAATGAGGTGCAGTGTGCGGATCGACGAACATTCCGCAGATGGGATCGGGAACCAGGCCCCGGGGGGCCGACACCATGACATCATGGTGTGGGGGTCGTGCTTCGCACCGTCGGTGATTGTTCGAATCCAACAACAGCCCTTGAGGAGCACCCGGGTCTGGCCAGCAGTTGGAGTAAACGCCTCCGCCGAGGACCATGAACCGCATGGAGAGCCGAGTGACTCGCATCGCTCGGCATTCACTCTCTCGTCGCAACGCGGTGCCTTCTCACTCCGCGCAGCAACTCAGCTTGCTCACATCCTTCGTGAAGCTGAGGGCAACGATCTTCAGGGCCTCCGCCATGGTGGGATAGACATGGATCATATCCACGAAGTCGTGCTCTTTGGCTCCGAAACGCATACCCATGGCCCCCTCGTGAATCACCTCGGGGGCTCCCTGACCCACCATGGTCACCCCGAGGACCTCCCGGGAGTCGCGGTCGAGCACCAT
This sequence comes from Thermoleophilia bacterium, assembly GCA_035647995.1. Lineage (GTDB taxonomy): Bacteria > Actinomycetota > Thermoleophilia > RBG-16-64-13 > RBG-16-64-13 > JAHJSA01. The sequence goes on from DASRMJ010000182.1 coordinate 4,735, forward strand.
CTTGACGAAGCCGCGGGCGGAATGGACGGCCGCGGCCCGGGGAACCAGGGTGAGGGGCACTGTGCGGCAGGAGCAGCGGTGACCCGCCCGGTTGGCTTCAAGATCGGTGAGACCCACGCTGGCCACCAGCGGGTCGACGAAGATGGCCCGGGGGATCACCCGGTGATCCACTTTCTGCTGCGCGTCGGCGAGCGCGTTCCGGGCGGCGATGCCGCCGTCGTGGGCTCCGACCGGGGTGGCCGGTTGACTCCCCCCCGCGCTCCCCGCCACGTCGCCCGCGGCATAGACGCGGGGGTTGCTGGTCCGCAGGTACTCGTCCACCCGTACGAAGCCCGTGTCGTCCAACTCCACGCCGGCTTCGTGCAGCCCCAGGTCGCGG
>DASRMJ010000183.1:0-2751 GCA_035647995.1 Thermoleophilia bacterium
GAGATTCTGGAGCTTCCCCCCGGTGTGATCCAAGACCGCTGGCACCTGAACGACGGTGAAGGCGCCGCTCACCTCTTCATGGGCAAGGTGACCAAGGGCATGATGGGCGGCGGTTTTCTCTACACGAACAAAGAATCAATCTCCCTGGGGATCGTGGTGGGCATGCAGACGATGAAGGACCGTCGGGAGAAGGTGGACTCGTATACGTTGCTCGATGAGTTCAAGGAGATGCCCCAGATCAAGCCCCTGGTAGAGGGCGGGACGCTGGTTGAGTATTCCGCGCACGCCGTCCCCGAGGGGGGCATCGCGAAGGTGCCCAAACTCTTCGGCGACGGCTACCTGATGGTGGGAGACGCCGCGGGTCTTGCCCTGAACGCACTCATTACGGTGCGCGGCATGGACTTCGCTATAGCTTCCGGGTTCTACGCCGCCCGAGCCGCGATCGATGCCAAGGCACGCGGAGACTTCTCGGCGGCCGGGTTGGCCCAGTACGAGCGATCGCTGCGGAGCAGTTTCGTACTGAAAGATCTGCAGACGGCGCGTGATATCCCGCATACGATCGAGAACCCCCGTCTCTTCACGCATTACCCGCAGGCCGTCTCGAGCCTGCTCGAGAAGTTGTTCACCATCGGTCCCCAGCCGTCCCGGAAACTCTCCAGCACCGTCATAAGCGCGGTCCGCAAGGACTTCCTGAACCCCACCACGCTCAGGGAACTCTGGGCCATGCGGAAGATCTAGGGAGGGGCGAGATGAACATCGAAGGCAAACTGGGGCTCGACGTCTTCAAGATCGACAAAGAGCGTCACATCACGATCGACGTGGAAGTGTGCAACGCAGTCTGCACCAACAAAGCCTGTCTCTATGTGTGCCCGGCGCACCTCTACGAGATAGACGACCAGGGCAACAACACCGTCAACTACGAGGGCTGCTTGGAGTGCGGCACCTGCCTCATTTGCTGTGACCACCGTGCACTCACCTGGCACTACCCGAGGGGCGAGTACGGAGTGCAGTACCGCATGGGGTAGGTCCGCACCTGCCCTGACCGTCGCGCGGCTCAACGTGACTGTCGCACCGGTTGCTTCCAACGCTCGGGCTCTGTCGCGAGCGCGATCCACACGAGAGAAGGGTGATGAGGTTGGACATTGTCGTATGCGTCAAGACCAATCCGGATCTGCAGATGATCCGAATCAAGAACCGAGAGGCGGTCTTGGAGGCCATCCCCTTCAAGGCGGGCGATCTGGAGAAGAACGCGGTCGAGGCCGCCCTGCAACTGCGTGACGCCGCCGGCGACGGCAAGGTCGTCGTGCTCGTGGTGGCCGAGGGTAACCGCAAGGTGCGCGAGACCGTGAAGGAAGTCTTAGCCATGGGAGCCGACGAGGCCGTCCTGGTCGTCGACCCGGCTCTGGAGACCGCCGATCAGGCAGGCGTGGCCGCCGCCCTAGCCGCCGCGCTGCAGAAGATTGGATCGTACGACCTCGTGCTCTTCGGTGAAGGCTCCACCGACAACTACACGGGTCAAGTGGGCCCGCGGGTGGCCGAGATCCTCGGGCTCCCCCAGATCGGGTATGCCCGCAAGATCACTGCCGGGGGCACCGGCGTGCTGGCCGAGCGCAGTATGGATGACTCAATCGAGACCCTGGAAGCTCCTTTGCCCGCGGTAGTGACTGTGGTCAGCGAGATCAATGAACCCCGCATCCCCTCGCTCATGAACATCATGAAGGCCGGCAAGAAGCCTGTGGAGGAGTGGAGCCTGGCCGACATGGGCCTGGACCCGGCGGCCGTGGCGCCGGTGCGCACCATCCTCTCCAACCTGGCGGAGGAGCAGGACCGTAAGCACATCATGTTCGCGGGCGGCGCAGCCGAGCAGGCCGAGGCGTTCGTCAACGCGCTCATCAAAGAAGGGGTTCTGGGGAGATGACCATGGCCGATATCCTCGTATACTCAGAGAAGCAGGAAGCGGTCCGTGAGCTCACCTTCAAAGCCAAGGAGTTCGCCGGTGCTTTGGGCATGGGTGTCTCCGCCGCGGTTCTCGGATCCGGCTCCGACGCCGCAGGCGACCTGGGCGAGTTCGGCGCCGATCGGGTCTACGTCAGCGACGACCCGGCGCTGGAAGGTCTGGCCGTGGACGTGACGGCTGAGGCCTTGGCGCAGGTGGCCCGCGAGGCGGGTGCCACGGTGGTCCTGGTGGCCTCCACCCGGCGCGGTAAGGAGTTGGCGCCGCGCCTCGCGCAGAAGCTCGGCGCGGGCTGCGTCTCCGACGTGAGTTCGCTGGGCCTGGAGGGCTCCACCCTGGTGGCCACTCGGTATGCCTTCGGCGGCAACACCGTGGCAGCGGAGACCCTCGACACTGAGGTCAAGGTGTTCGCGGTCATGCCCAAGACGTTCGAGATCGGGGCGCCCACGCCCGGCGCCGGCCAGATCGTAAGGCCGGCACTCACACTGCAGCCCTCGGCGGTCAAGCTCGTGGAGCGTCGCGCGAAAGAAGGCGACGCTGTCAACCTCGAAGACGCCGAGCGCATCGTGGGGATAGGTCGCGGCCTGAGCAAGCGTGAGGACGTGGAACTCGGCCGGGAACTGGCCGCCGCGTTAGGCGCCGAGTTGTCCTGTACGAAGGGACTGGCGGATTTCGGCTGGCTCGGTGAGGACCGCATCATCGGTCTGTCCGGCGCCAAGACGAAGCCTGAGCTGTACCTCTCGGTGGGCATCTCCGGCCAGATCCAGCACACGGTGGGCATCAGCTCGTCTAAGCTC
>DASRMJ010000184.1:0-4710 GCA_035647995.1 Thermoleophilia bacterium
CACTCCTCCCACGAAGAAGCCTCTGGGCTACCTCGGGTCGCCCAGAGGCTTCTTCGTGGGAGGCGTGTCCGAAAGATTCCCCTTGGGCGCTCCAGGACCGACCGCGTTCGCGCGCGATGTGCTGGGCCGCGAGTTTCTCGCGGCCGATGCAGAGGAGACTCCACTCACCGAAGACGACCTGGTCTCGCTGTTGGAGCGTACTCGGTGCGTCGTCGCAGGCGGCGACTCGGCCGGAAGGATCGGTGCAGCCGCGCCGGTCGAGCAGGACGCGTCCGCTGTGGCGGCTCCCGCGGCGCGGCTGCGGGGAGTGTCGCTCGCGTATAACCGCGGCACGTTCCTCGAGCGGAAGGCCTTGACGGGCGTCGACGTCGCGATCACGTCCGGAGTGGTCACGGCGGTCGTGGGTGCCACGGCATCGGGGAAGAGCACGCTCCTCCAACTTGTCGCGGGCCTGCTGCGTCCCGATTCCGGGTCGGCGGAGTATCTTGGCGCGGCCCGCCCCGCTCCCGGTCGTGTGGGCATGGTGTTCCAGCGGCCCGAGACCCAGCTCTTCAAGAGTACGGTGTGGGACGACGTGGCGGTGGCTCCGCGATTGCATGGGCTGGTCGGAGCGGAGCTGGAGCGGAGAGTGGAGTCGGCCCTGTGGATCGTGGGGCTCGATCCCGAGGAGTTCGGCGGGCGGGCGCCGCATGGCCTGTCGCTGGGGGAGCAGCGGCGCGTGGCGCTCGCCGGGGTGATCTCGTTGGCCCCGAGCCTCCTGGTCTTGGACGAGCCCGGCGCCGGGCTCGACCCGCTCGCTCGGGACAGGTTGATGTCTCGGTTGGCGGATTGGGTGTCCGGTGCGGCGAGTGAGACCCGTGCGGGCGGCGGAACCGGCGCGACCGCCGGGATTGCGCCGCGCTCGCTCGTGTTCAGTTCGCACGACATCGACGAGGTCGCCCGCCGAGCCGACCGCGTAGTCGTGCTCGACCAGGGCGCTGTGCTGGCTGAAGGTCCGGTGACCGACATCTTGAGCGATATCCGGCTGCTGGCGGTGGCCCGACTTCGGCCTCCTCTGGCGGCGCGCGTGGCGGCGCGCCTAGGCGCACCGCCGAAGTGCGGGTGATCGACGCCGCGGGGTTCACCTCATGGTTCAGGTCCGCGTCGCCGGTGGGACCGGTCTCCGTCAGGACCGCAGGAGAGGGCGGGACGTGAGCAGAGCGGGGCTGACCATCCCCATCGGCCAGTACTTCCCGGCCGTGACCGCTGTGCACGGCCTCGATCCGCGGACGAAACTGCTCGCCGCCTTGGGCTTCGCCGTGACCCTGTTCATTGTGACAGGTTGGCTGGGGATCGGGGTCCTCGGCGCCGGACTCGCCGTGGTGCTGGCGGCCGCCAGGGTACCTCCCACTTACCTATGGCGGAGCCTGCGTCCCCTCCTCTTCCTGCTGGCGCTGACCTTCCTGTTCCAGATGTTCAGCTTCCCCGGGGAGCCCGTCGTGAGTCTGGGACCGCTGTCCGTCACCCGGGAGGGTCTCTCCCGCGGCGGTTTCCTCACCGTCCGCCTCGGACTGCTCTTGATCTCGAGCGCCGCCTTGACACTGACCACACCGCCGGTGCTCCTCACGGACGGCATCGAATGGCTGCTGCGACCGCTGCGCCGCGTGCGGGTGCCGAGTCACGAGATCGCGCTGATGATGACCATCGCCCTGCGCTTCATCCCTACGCTGCTCCGCGAGTTGGAGGACCTCCTCAAAGCCCAGCGGGCTCGGGGGGTCGATCTCTCGGGTCGCGATCCGAGACGCGCGCTGTCCGCACTCCTGCCGCTGGTGATCCCGCTGTTCGTCATCAGCTTCCGTCGGGCGGACGATCTGGCGGTGGCCATGACCAGCCGGTGCTACCGAGGCGACGTGGGTCGCACGAGGTATAGGGAACTGAAGGCCGGTTGGCGTGACGCGGCCGCGGCTGTCGTGTCGATCGCCCTGCTCGGCCTTGCGGTGACGGCGGGCCGGGTATGGGGGGTCTGAGCATGGGGGACGTGAGCATGGGGAAGCTGAGCCTAGGGGGTAGTCATACCTATCGTCTCGACCTTCAATATGACGGCACGCACTTCCGAGGTTGGGCCCGGCAACCGGGGCAGGTGACGGTGGAGGAGAGCCTGGAGAAGGCGCTGGCCGTCGCTCTCAGACACACGGTCCGACTCTCCGTCGCCGGTCGCACCGACTCGGGGGTGCACGCCATGCGGCAGGTGGCCGGCTTCGTGCTTCCGACGGCAGACTCGCTGCCGGAAGCTCAGGGCGGCGTGCCCGAAGCCACCTGGGCCGCACTCGCGGACGAAGAGGGCCGGGGTCGGCTCCTTCTCTCCGTGAACGCGCTCACACCCGCCGGCCTGGTCGTGCGCGCGCTGTCGGAAGCCGCCCCGAGCTTCGACGCGCGTCGTGACGCGACCGCGCGCAGCTACCGCTACTTCATCTGGCGAGGCCTCACGCCAAGTCCCTTCATGGAACGGTACTCGTGGCATGTGCGGCACGATCTCGACGTGCCCGCGATGGAAGAGGCGGCCCGTCTCTGTCTGGGGCGGCACGACTTCACGGCGTTCACTCCCACCGAGTCCCACCACACGATGTTCCACCGCGACATCCAGCGCTGCGTGTGGCGCTCCCGGGGACCTCTTCTGTGGCTTGAAGTCCGCGCCCCTCACTTCCTTCGGCACATGGTGAGGGCCTTGGTGGGCACGATGGTCGAGATAGGACGCGGCCGCATGCCCCTGGAGCACCTGGAGATGCTGCTCGACGGGGCGGAGCGATTGGAGGCGGGTCGAACCGCTCCCCCTAACGGGCTGTTCCTGTGGCGCGTGTTCTACGGTCGAGGGAAAGGGAAGGAAGAGTGGGCGTCACCTTGACACCCTCATCAGGCTCCTCTATTATCACCGCTTGCGTTTGAAGGAGGAAGTGTGAAGACATATTCGGCAAAACCCGGTGAGGTCGATCGCAAGTGGTGGGTCGTTGATGCCGAGGGTAAGAACCTCGGGCGGCTCGCTACTCGGCTCGCCATCGTCCTGAGAGGCAAAGACAAACCGCAGTACACGCCCCACACCGACACCGGTGACTTCGTCATCGTCGTCAATGCCGGCAAGGTGAGCGTGACGGGCAACAAGCTGGAGAGCAAGCGGTACTACCGTCACTCCGGGCGACCGGGTGGCCTCAAGTCCCGCACGCTTGGCGAGATGCTGCACCAGAAGCCCACGGAAGTCGTGCGTCATGCTGTCAAGGGCATGATGCCGAAGAACAGATTGAGCGCACAGCAGCTGGGTAAGCTCAAGATCTACGCGACTGCCGCTCACCCGCACAAGGCGCAGGAGCCTGAGGAGTTGAAATGGGAGCAGTAGTCTACAGCGCTACCGGCAAGCGCAAGACCTCGGTGGCACGGGTGCGCATCACTCCCGGCACCGGTGTCATCACCGCCAACGGCAAGACTCTCAACGAGTACTTCAACCGTGCGACCTTGGTCACCGCGGCCCGCTCCCCCTTGGTAGAGAGTGGCACGGAGGGTCGTTACGACGTGGTGGCTCAACTCCACGGTGGCGGCAAGTCCGGCCAGGCCGGCGCCCTCAAGCACGGCATCGCCCGTGCCTTGGTGGAAGCCGATCCGGGTCTGCGTCCTGAGATCAAGAAGGCCGGCCACCTCACGCGCGACGCCCGCATGGTCGAGCGCAAGAAGGCCGGTCTCAAGAAGGCCCGCAAGCGCCCGCAGTTCTCCAAGCGCTAGTCCGAGCGAGGCTACCGATGTTCCCGGGGCGGGGGAGGAGACTCCCCCGCCCCGTGTTGTTTCTGCGGAGGTTGTTCTGATGGCGGAGCTTCGCGTGGATCTCGACGGGATCCGACACAACACCGCGGCGGTGGCCGCCTTACTGGCGCGCGTCGACATGCGCCTCGTGGCCGTGACCAAGGGGTGCGTTGGAGATGTCCGTGTGGCCCGGGCCATGCTCGACGGTGGTGCACAGGCCCTGGCCGACACACGCGATGCGCATCTGCGACGTCTGCGCGAGGCGTTTCCCGGGGTGGAACTCCACCGTATCTACCTGCCCTCCTTCTCGAGTGCGTTCGAGCCGGGCGATATCAGCTACGTGTCGTCGGTCGAGGCCGCCATCCGCGTCGCCGAACAGGGTTGTGCGTCGGGCCGGGGGTCCGTGATGGTGCAGGTGGAGACGGGAGACCTGCGTGAGGGAGTCCCGCCCGACGGTCTGATCCCACTGCTCGAGGCCGTGGCGGCCGACCCCAGGTTGGAGCCGGCCGGCGTCTCGACGAACTATGCGTGTTTCGATGGCGACGCGGCGGGCATCCGCGAGTCGGTGAGATCGCTCGCCGCCGCGGTGCAGGCCGCCCGGGCCGCGGGCTTCGAGGTGCGACGGGTGTCGGGGGGCAACTCCAGCCTGCTGGCTCTGCTCGTCGACGGCGTGGAGCTGCCCTCAGAGATCACCGAACTGCGGTGCGGAGAAGCGCTCCTCCTGGGGCAGGACGCACTCGTCTATCGTCCCCTGCCGGGGTGCCGGCGCGACGCCGTGGTGCTCCGCGCGGAGGTGCTCGAGAGCTATACTAAGGCGTCCCGAGAGGGAACGTGCCGCCGGCTCGTCCTGGGGCTCGGGCATCAGGATATCGGCTGCGGGAAGGTCGAGTTCCGATTTCCGGAGTTGCGGGAGGTCGGGCGCTCGTCGGACTACATGGTGGTAGT
>DASRMJ010000185.1:0-2812 GCA_035647995.1 Thermoleophilia bacterium
AACTCAAAGTGGGCGAGCACGCCTTTCGCCAGATGAAGTCCTCCGAGCTTCTGATCCGTCCCATCTACCATCACCCGGAAACCAGGGTCCGCGCCCATGTGTTCCTGTGCATGTTCGCCTACTACGTGGCCTTCGAGCTCAGAGAGCGCCCGGCGCCCCTGCTCTTCACGGACGATACGCCGATGGCGCCCGTCGACCCGGTAGCCCCCGCCGAGCGTGGAGGGCTTCTGCGCCCACACCCTCTCCGACCTCCTGGCCGAACTCGGCACCCTCTACCGCAATCAGGTGCGCATCGAGCCGGGGGCACAACTTCAATCACGCGACCAAGGCGACCGCACTCCAGACGCGGGCCTTCGAGCTGCTCGGGATCCGCCCGTAGCCAAAGCTGTGCCGGTTCCACGTGCCGCAAACCCAGTGATGGGACGAAGATCGGACGTGGGCGAAAACTTCCGGCTAGATGCTGAAACCGAGAGCGCTGCTGTCCGTGAACTGATGGCCGTTAACTGAATTTCTTGGGGACGAGAGGAGTTTACAGAGGATTTTGGACTTGACCAGAGCGAATCGCCCAGAGCATCCAGGCAGGAGTCTCTCGGAGCAGGAAGGGATCTGGGGTCGCTCGGGTGATAACCGGAGACACAATCCAGATGGAAGGCGGCGGCCTCTACCGAGCGGCAAATGGGCCGGGGGCAGAAATGGGGTTCATGGTCAACAGGTCACGGGGACCCGGAAACCCGCCGCAGGGGATATACCCCAGGGGCGGTCTATAGCCGAAGCATCCGCAATGGGCGACTGGAAGCCGGACCGAACCCGCCCGCATCGGTTCCCGTGGCCAGAGGCACCAGGCCGGGATGCGCTCCAAGCCACAGGGATTGCGAGTGACGCCGAACATGCGGTTCTTGGTGACGAGGGTATGACCGAATTCCGGCGTGTTGGTCTTGCCCACTATGATGGCACCGACCCGCTTGAGGCGGACCACCTGGATCGAGTCAGCGACGACCACGTTGTCTCCCGATACAGGGGGAACCGAAGATGGTCGCCAGACCGACCACGTCTTCGAGGTCCTTGACTCCCCACCGGAACACGGGCCAGAGAGCCGACCGGTCTACCGGCGGGGATCGCCTCCTCCAACTTCCGAGCCTACGAAAGAGCCCCTTCGGCATCGACCGCGACAGAAGCATTCAGGACTGGGTTTGCCCCTTCAATCCGCTCCAGGGTCGCGGTGACCACCTCCACCGGACTCACCTCGCGGCTGCGAACGAGTTGGACGATCTGCCGCGCCGACATCGGGTGGAGCGATTCCATGGTACATACTCCTTGCGTGTGCAACGCTTCCGGATTTCCCGCGGGCGAGTCGTGCTCTGGATCCCTCTCTCAGGTTTCTGCCATCAGATAACGCTCCAGAAAGGCGCCGGTCCACCTCCACACGGTGAGCAGCCCGCCCTGGGACCAGACGTGTCCCTCCCCGGGCATGACCTCCAGTTCGAAGGTCTTGCCCTCGGCTTCCAGGGCTGCGGCCAGCAGCCGTGAGTGTTCCACCGGCACGACGTCATCCTGCTCTCCGTGTAGGATCAGGACGGGGCAAGAAATCTGCTCCACGGCTCCGAGGGGAGAGCGGCACGCGTACTCTTCCGGCACCTGATCGGGGCTGCCACCGATGATATCCTGGATCCAGGGATGGACATGCACATGGCGCGCCATGTCGACTGGAGGGCTCCATAACACGCCGGCGCAGAAATCACGGTATCGTTCCAAGGCCAGAAGAGCGCTGTGGGCGCCGCGGGAGTACCCTATGATGGCCATGCGTTCGGGATCGACATCGAATCTCCGACGCAGTTCCTCGGAGAGGTTTCCGATGTCGCGCACCTCGCCCTTTCCATACTGTTGGCAGCCCTCGGAACCGGGGTATCCTCTGTGAATGAGCGCGACGCCGAGGAAGCCATGCCGGGCAAGCTGCTGCGCCATCTGCTCGTACAGGGGGTCGAACCCGCCGCCGCCGTGGTGGATCTGCACACAGGGCGATGCCACCTCCTCGTTCGCTGGCACCGCAGCAAACACCCGGAGGTCGAGCCCCTCACTGCGCAGAATGAAGCGCTCCTGCCGCACTGGATCTGTCTCCGCCATGCCACCTCCTCGTCGAATCACGACGTGTTCCGTGGTTCTTACCCCAGTATATTTCACGCCAGCCACCGCGCCGCCCAGGCAGAAGGGGCCAAGACCCGATGACCGTTCAGGAAATCAAAGTCGATTGCGGCGATGATACCATCGTCGGTGCGCTCCACCTGCCGACCGGCTCGGGTCTTCCCTGCGTCATCATCTCCCACGGCTTATACGGCAGCAAAGACAGCCCCAAACTGACCGCAGTGGCTGAAGCGTTCGCTGCCCAGGGCGCGGCCGCACTTCGCTACGACCACCGAGGCTGTGGAGGCAGTGGAGGGCAGATCGCCCACACCACCGTCGCATCGCGTCTCGAGGACCTGCGCACCATGCTCGAAGTCGCAACCGGCCATCCCCTGCTGGGTGGCAGCATCGGGCTACTCGGGAGCAGCATGGGAGGGTTCATCTCCCTGTTCCAGGCGCTACGTGATCCTCGCGTCCGCGCTCTCTCCCTGTGGTCGACACCGGCCTTCATCCGCCACCCGGAGCGCGACGCCCCACCCGGTACCTCGCTGGAGCGGCGGGCCTTTCTGGCGGACGCACCGCACTACGACGTCAGGAGGGTGACCCGGAGCGCGGCGCGTTGCCTGATCCTACACGGCGGTGCCGACGACGTGGTGCCGCCGTTCCACGCCCGGATTCTCCACCAAAGCGCCAC
>DASRMJ010000186.1:0-10831 GCA_035647995.1 Thermoleophilia bacterium
TCATCGAGGCGTACGAGATCAAGGAAGTTGCCCGGACCAGCTAGCAGCCCGCCGCGCGGCTTCGTGGGGATCATCTCCGCGGAGCTGCGCTTTGGGGAAGCACACTCGCTCAAGGACAAGCGTGCGCACATACGCCGCGTCCGAGACCGGTTGACCGGTCAGCACGGAGCCAGTTTCGCTGAGATCGGATACCAGGATCTGTGGCAGAGGTCGGCCGTGGTCGTGGCCTTCGCGGCGTCGGACCTGGCGGTCTTGGAGCGGCGGATGGCGGCGGCACTCCGGTTCCTCGATTCGCAGGAGTGGGAGCTGGTGTCCGTGTATGAAGAGGTGGTGGAGATAGATGAGTGAGAAACGCTATCGGATGCAGCGGGTCAACGAAGCGCTGCGCGAGGTCTTGAGCATCGCCATCGGGCGAGGGTTGAAGGATCCCCGTGTGGGGTTCGTCACCGTCACGGGGGTGGAAGCCACCAACGACCTGCGGCAGGCCCGTGTGTACGTCTCGATACTCGGAGATGCCGCCGAGAGGGAGCTGTCGTTGGTGGGCTTGCGCTCAGGCGAGGGCTTCCTTCAGGGCGTCATCAACGACGAGCTCCAGTTGAAGCGGACGCCGGCGCTCGAGTTCGTCTACGACGAGAGCGTCGATCGGGGTTTCCGCATCAGCAAGCTCCTGATCGCCGAGACCGCACTCCTGGGCGAGCCGATCGACGAGCCGCAGGGTGTGGATGCCGAGCCCGGTGGGGAGACACCCGAGCGGCCTCATCCGGTCGGCCCCAACGAGGACTTGCCGCCTCAGACCGAAGAGTCGTGAAGAGCATCACGCCTCGCGAGGTCGCTCGTCGGCTCTCTTCCGAGAAAGAGATCCTGATCGTGAGTCACGAGAGCCCGGACGGAGACGCACTGGGCTGCGTCACGGCGCTCGGCCTGATGGCCCGCAATCTTCGCATCCCGTTCCGCATGTACATCCCCGGAGAGGGATCCTTTCCGCCCGAATACTCCTTCTTGCCTCTGCTCTCCGATATCGAACGGGGCGGCTTCCCCGAGGTCACGCGAGAGACAACGGCCTATCTGCTGGATTGCGCCACGGCTGAGCGCATCGATCCGACGGGACTCGCGTGTGCGGGCGACTGCATCAACATCGACCACCATCAGGACAACCGCGGGTATGGGACGCTGAACCTGCTCGACTTCGGCGCGACCTCGACCACGCAGATCTTGTTCGACGTCTTCGTGGCGGGCGGCCTGCCTGTCGATTCGGAGATCGCCACCTCGCTCTACGTGGGTTTGGTCACCGACAGCGGTCGCTTCCAGTATTCGAACACGACGCCGGCCGCACACCGGATGGCGGCCGACCTTCTGCTGGCCGGAGTGGACGCTAACGCGGTCAGTCGTGGACTCTTCGAGACGATGCCTTTGGCCAAGATACTGTTGCAGGCGCGGGCACTGGGGCGCCTCGAGATGCGCCTGGGTGGCCGACTGGTCATTTCGCGGGTCGATGCCGACGACTTCGCGGACTCCGGCGCGAGCGAAGGGCTCACCGAGGGGATCATCGACGGTCTGAGGCGCATCGAGGGGGTGGCCGTGGCCGCGTTCCTGCGCGAGCGCACGGTCGCCGGCGTGGTCTCGCAGAAGGTTAGCCTTCGTTCCACCGACGGCCGCATCGACGTGGCCGAGGTGGCTCATCTGCGCGGCGGCGGAGGGCACGTGCGGGCCGCGGGATTCACGGTGGAGGGTGAGGCCCGTGGCGTCATGGACTGGATCGAGCGCGAGGTGGGTGCGCGGTTGTGAGCGTCGGCACCCCGCGCGCCAGGGCCGAGGGCGTGTCCAGGGTCGTCCTCGTGGACAAGCCCGCGGGGTGGACGAGTTACGACGTCGTGAGGCGCGCCAAGGGGGCGTTCAAGGGCAAGATCGGGCACGCGGGCACACTTGACCCTTTTGCTACCGGGCTCCTGGTGGTGCTCTTCGGTCAGGCGACGCGGCTTTCGTCGGTTTTCATGGATCTGCCGAAGGAGTACGCCGTCACCGTGCGGTTCGGGGTCGTGTCCAGCACGGGAGACCCGACGGGGGAGCTTGTAGCCACCGGCGGCCGCACGGACCTCCCTGCGATCGTGTCCGCTCTCGACGCATTCCGGGGCGAGATCGTACAAAGAGTCCCCATGACGTCCGCGGTCAAGGTCGAGGGCGAGAGGCTCTACCAGAAGGCGCATCGAGGAGAGACGGTGGAGACGCCCGAGCGCTCTGTGCGCGTCTATGACCTCGCGGTGAGTGGGTTCGACGAGGTCGCGCAAGACCTCGAGTTGTTGGCCCTGACCGGCAAGGGCACCTACGTGAGGTGTCTCGCGGAAGATCTGGGTGAGGCGCTTGGGGTGGGAGCGCACGCGGCCCGTCTGCGGAGGCGGCGTGTGGGTGCATTCGACGTCGCCGACGCCGTCGCGCCGGGCGATCTCCAACCGGACATGCTGTCGCAGCCCGACGGGCGCTCGGTGATGACGCTGTCTGCAGCGCTCTCCTTTCTTCCAGCCTTTGAGGTGGGTGAGGAAGACGCGCGCCTGGTGGGAAACGGGGGCAGGCTGTGCGATGCTCCGAGCGGGCTGTTCCGCGTGTCGAGCGGCGGGAGGCTACTGGCACTCTACGAAGGATCGGGAGGGAGCGCGCAGTCCAGAGTCGTGTTCCCGACACCGGAAGACTGAGGCGGTGTCCTTGTCGGGTAGTCTAGATGGGGTCTGAGTAGGTGCCCCAAAGGCAGATGTAGATGCGTGTATATCGTGACATTGATGAGGTGGCGGATCTTGGTGGGCGGCCTCGCGCGGTGGCGATCGGTACCTTCGATGGTCTGCATCGGGGCCACCAAGAGATCGTGAAGAGAGCTGTGCGGGCGGCGGCCGTCATGGACGGGGCCGCGACGGTGCTCACCTTCGAGCCGCACCCGAGTTCCGTCCTGGCTCCAGGAAGCGACCCGGCGTTGCTGAGCACGTTCGAGTACAAGGTGGATCTGCTCGATCGCGCCGGCGTGGATGAGGTCGTGGCCCTGCCGTTCGATATGGCTTTCGCGGCACTCTCGCCCGAGCAGTTCTGTCGCAGGATCCTGTCGGAGCGTTTGAATGCCCGGCAGGTGATGGTGGGGGAGAACTTTCGATTCGGTCACCAAGCATCCGGCTCCGCCGAAGACCTGATAGCCCACGGTCGGCGGAGTGGCTTCTCGGTCACGGCCATCGGTCTGATCATCGTGCGCGGAAAGCCCGTCTCCAGCACCCGCATCCGCAGACTCGTGGCCGCCGGACGGGTGGAAGAAGCGGCGGAGCTGCTCGGTCGTCCCCATGTCATCGAAGGCTTCGTCGGGAGCGGCGCCGGGCGGGGCCGCTCTCTGGGCACTCCCACGGCGAATCTGGAAGCTGTCGCCGGGGTGGCGGTTCCGGCCGCGGGGGTGTATGTCACCCGCACCGTCGTCGCCGACGGAGACGTGCGCCCGTCGGTCACGAGCATCGGCACGAATCCGACCTTCGAATCAGACGGGCGCGTGCGCATCGAGACCTTCGTCCTCGACTTCACCGGGAACCTGTACGGCAGGCGCATCCGGGTCGAGTTCCTCCAGTGGATCAGGGGACAAGAGACCTTCACCGATCCCGCCGCTCTTCAAGTGAAGATAGCCGAAGACGTGAACGCAGCGCGATCGCTGTTCGGGGAAGTCTCCGGCCGCGCTTGATCCCAGCCTTGGTTCCGTGACTGTAGTCTCCTTTATGGTAACCTTCCCCGGGCGCCTACTTCGGCGACCCGCATTTACACCTGCTTCTCGGCCGGATCGATTGAATCCTCGCTGGGGGCACGGAGCCCAAGGAGGCTATGCATGCTGAGCAAGGAACGGAAGACGGACATCATCGATCGCTTCAAGAAGCACGAAGGCGACACCGGGTCGCCCGAAGTGCAGATCGCGATCCTCACCGAGCAGATCAACGTGCTCACCGAACACCTCAAGATCCACAAGAAGGATCACCACTCCAGGCGGGGCCTACTCAAGATGGTGGGTCGCCGTCGCCGTCTCCTTAACTACCTTCAGGGGCAGGAGATGGAGCGGTACCGCACCGTGGTCAAGGAGTTGGGACTCAGGAAGTAAGGGACTTTGAGCGGGCGGCGCCACGGGGCGCCGCCCCTCGTGCATCCGGCCCGCGGGGCCGGATGCCGGTCCTTGTATCGAGCGTCAGCCCTGGGAGGGACCCAGGCGCGCTAGAGCGAAAGGCGAAGATAGAGAATGACAGAGCAGGCAGCGGCGAACCAAGCGAGCACCACGACGATCCAGGTGGGCGACAAGTCCATCCTCCTGGAGACCGGTCGTCTGTCCAAACAGGCCGACGGCGCGGTCCTCGTGCGCTCCGGAGACACGATGGTGCTGGTCACCGCAGTGGTTTCTAAGAACGAGCGGAACGTTGATTTCTTCCCCCTCACGGTCGACATCGAAGAGGGGATGTACGCGGCCGGGAAGATCCCGGGCGGATTCATCAAGAAAGAGGGACGGGCGAGCGAGCAGGCCATTCTGACTGCGCGTCTCACCGATCGGCCGATCAGGCCGCTGTGGCCGAAGGGCTTCAACAAGGAGACGCATATCGTCGCCACCGTTCTGTCGGTGGACAAGACGAATCCCTACGACGTCCTTGCCATCCTAGGCGCGTCGGCGGCGCTGAGCATCTCGGGCGCACCCTTCCAGGGCCCCATCGGGGTCGTGCGGGTGGGTCAGGTGGACGGTGCCTGGGTGATCAACCCGACGTACGCCGATCTTGAGTCGAGCCCGATCAACCTGATCGTGGCCGGCACGGCCGATGCCATCAGCATGGTGGAAGCCGGCTGCGCCGAAGTGAGCGAAGCCGATGTGCTGGCTGCTCTCGATGTGGCTCACGCGGCCATCAAGATCCAGGTGGCCGGGATCGCGGACTGGGCCGGGCAGGTTGGCAAGCCGGCCATGGAATTCGTCGAGCGTCTGCCTGATCGTACCCTGGTGGAGAGGATCAAGGCCGGACACGCTAGCGAGATCCTGAGTGCCGTGTCGGTCCTCGAGAAGCATGAGAGGTCGGCGGCGGTCGCGGCTGTGAAGCAACAGGTTCTCGCCGGGCTCCAGCCGGCCGATGGCTCCGTTGACGCGGCGACTCACGCGGCGGCTGTGTCGAAGGCCTTCGACGCCGTCGAGAAGGAGATCGTGCGCAAGCGCATCGCCATCGACAAGGTGCGGCCCGACGGCAGGGCCAAGGACGAGATCCGTCAGATATCGTCCGAGGTGGGCGTAGCCCCGCGCACCCACGGTTCCGGGCTCTTTACGCGCGGTCAGACTCAGGTCATGACTCTGCTCACCTTGGGTGCCAGTCGCGACGAGCAGCGCATCGACGGCATCTCCATCGACGAATCCAAGCAGTTCATGCACCACTACAAGTTCCCCCCGTTCTCGGTGGGAGAAGCCGGCTTCATGCGCGGCCCCGGCAGGCGCGAGATCGGTCACGGCGCCCTCGCCGAGCGTGCTCTCGTAAGGCTCGTCCCCGAGCATGAGGACTTCCCCTACACGATACGTCTCGTCTCGGAGACGCTCGAATCCAACGGATCGAGCTCCATGGCCAGCGTGTGCGCATCGACGCTCGCGATGATGGACGCGGGTGTGCCGATCAAGCGCCCCGTGGCCGGGATCGCCATGGGCCTGGTCAAGGAGATGGATGAGTACATCATCCTCACCGACATCGCCGGCGTGGAAGACCACCTTGGCGACATGGATTTCAAGGTGGCCGGCACCCGTGACGGCATCACCGCGCTGCAGATGGACATCAAGATCAAGGGTGTGACGTCCGCGATCATGCGCGACGCACTGGAGCAGGCCTTGAAGGCCCGCCTCTTCATCCTCGACAAGATGGCCGAGGTCATCGCGACGCCGCGCACGGAGCTCAAGGAGTTCGCTCCTCGCATCATCACGGTGAAGGTTGATAACGACAAGATCGGCGCCGTCATCGGCAAGGGCGGCGAGACCATTCGCGGTCTGGAAGCCGAGTTCGATGTGACCATCGAGATCGACGATGAGGGTCTGGCGAAGGTCTTCTCCACCGACGGTCGCATGGGCGAAGCCTGTGCCGAGCGCATCCGGAGCATCGTAAAGAACATCGAAGCCGGCGAGATCATCATCGGCAGGGTGGTGTCCACGACGAACTTCGGCGCTTTCGTGAACCTCAAGCCGGGCACCGACGGCCTCGTCCACATCTCGAAGTTGGGCTCCGGCCGTCGCGTCGAGACTGTCGAGGAGGTCGTCCAGCGCGGCGATGTGGTGAAGGTGGAAGTGCTCGACGTAGCTATCCAGGGCGGCAAGGAGAAGATCAGCCTTCGGCTCATCGAGAAAATCGGCGACGACGCCCAATAGGGCAAGCGCTTGGCCATCGACGACCATAGGCTTGAGAGTCTGCCGAACGGCCAGAGGCTCATCACCGAGCGACTCGACCACCTCAGGTCGATCTGCTTGGGATTCTGGATACCAGTGGGCTCCCGGGACGAGACCGGGAGCCTCACCGGTACCACACACTTCATCGAGCACCTTCTCTTCAAGGGCTCGAGTCGATACTCCGCGGAGCGGATAGCGCAGGTATTCGACACTCTCGGCGGCGAGCTGAACGCGGCTACGTCGAAGGAGTACGTCGTCGTATACGGCAAGTTCGTCGACGAGCAGCTGCCGGCCGCCATGGACGTTCTGGTGGACATGCTGCTCACTCCCACCTTCTGCGATCTCGACAACGAACGTGAGGTCGTGCTCGAAGAGATCGCGATGTACGAAGACGCGCCGCAGGATCTCATCCACGATCAACTGATGGAGACCGTCTTCGGCGGGCACTCGCTCGGTCATCCGGTGCTCGGCACCCGCAAGAGCATGTCCGAGGTGACCGCCGACCAGGTCAAGGCTTACCACAGCCACCACTTCCGGTTCAGTGACATGGTGGTCGCGGCCGCCGGCAACGTGGACCACGAGGGCATCCGTGCGCTGCTCTTGGACGGCCACCCCAAGGAGGACGGCAACAACCTGGTGCGTGAGCAGGTCCATCCTGAATTGACGCCGCGCCGCTCCTTCCTGCAAAAAGAGACCGAGCAGATGCACGTGTGCTTGGGAGGCCGGGGTCTGCCGAGGGGAGACCCGCGCCGGTTCGTCCTGTCCGTTCTCGACAGCCTGCTGGGCGGCTCCCTCAGCTCGCGTCTCTTCCAAGAGGTGCGTGAGAAGCGGGGCTTGGTCTACAGCATCTACTCGTTCACGAGCATGTACTGCGAGACCGGCCTGGTGGGAGTGTACTTCGGGTGTCGACCCGACCGGCTGGCGCAGGTCACGGAGACGGTGGATGCCGAACTCGGGCGTGTGGCGCGTGAGCCTGTGCCCGCGGACGAACTGGAGAGAGCCAAGCAGCACCTGAAGGGTCGCATGCTTCTGGGTCTCGAGAGCACGAACAGCCGCATGACGCGTCTCGGCAAGGCGGTCCTCATGGGCACCGAGATCCTGAGTCTGGACGAGATGACCCGAAGGGTGGAGGCGGTGACGGCGGAGCAGGTGCTGGAACTGGCCTCCGAACTCTTCGATCCGGCCGGCCTCTCGGTCGCCGGCATCGGCACAGAAGAGAGATTCTTCGAAGAAGCCTTCGCGAGCGGGACCCTGGGAAGTTCCACTCGCTGAATCCGGCGTGGCGGCGCGGGCTCTGCTGTCCTCTCGAGGATGTACTATCGAGAGGACTTGGCTCCGTGTGTAGCGGTCGTCAGTTCGAGAACCAGGGGTCTGGACCATGGAACTTATCCAAGTAGTCGTGAGCGGCGCTCTCGGGCGGATGGGGAGCACCGTGTGCAATGCCGTGCTGGCTGAGCCCGACCTGCTCCTTGCGGGTGGAGCCGACCCGGCCGCCTATGGGGCCGAGGGCGCGGCCGTCAGCGTCGCAGACCTTCCGTTCTGCGCCCCGAGTCTGGAAGAAGCCTTGGATCTGGCCGAGGGCGGCCCGGTGCCCGAAGGCGTGCGGGGACGGGTAGTGGTGGACTTCTCGCGGCCGGACAGCGTGACTGCCAACGTGCTCGTGTGCCTGAGGAGAGGCTGGCCTGCAGTGGTCGGCACCACCGGGCTCAGCGCGGAGGCGATCGCACGGTTGGCGATCGAGTCAGACCGCACCGGCACGCCCGCGCTGATCGCGCCGAACTTCGCCATAGGCGCAGTACTGATGATGGAGTTCGCCCGCCAGGCGGCTCGGCATCTCGACGCATGCGAGATAGTGGAATTGCATCACGAGGCCAAGCTGGACGCCCCCTCGGGCACAGCTCGACGCACCGGCGACCTCATCGAAGCAGAGTGGACCGACCGCGGTCTCGAGAAAAGCGTCCCGATGCACAGCGTGCGCCTTCCGGGGCTCGTCGCGCATCAAGAGGTCATATTCGGCGGTCTGGGGCAGACTCTCACGATCAGACATGACTCTCTCGCCCGGGAGTCGTTCATGCCGGGCGTCATCCTGGCGGTCCGCCGGGTGGCGGGTCTGCAGGGACTGGTGGTAGGACTGGAGAACATCTTGTAGATGCCGGCTCCCCGTCGGAGTGGAGTCGCGCACACTGGAGGGCCATACACGTTGGAGACTGATACGAGACTCAAAGTGATCCCGCTCGGTGGGCTCGGAGCCATCGGCAAGAACATGACCGTCTTCGAATACGGAGACGATCTGGTGTTGATCGACGCGGGGCTCATGTTCCCCGACAACGAGATGTTGGGCATCGATCTCGTCTTGCCCGACTTCTCCTACATAGTCGAGCGCCGCGAACGATTGCGCGCCATCATCCTCACTCACGGCCACGAGGACCACGTCGGGGCACTTCCCTTCGTCCTGCGCGAGATGCCCGAGGTGCCCGTTTACGGCACGCGACTTACCCTTGGGCTCGTCAACAGCAAGCTGGGGGAGCACAACCTGCAGGGCAAGACCACGGTCCACGAGATCAACGTCGGCACGTCGCTCACTTTGGGCGCCTTCGAGGTGGAGTTCTTGGAGGTCTGCCACAGCATCCCCGACGGCGTGGGCGTGGCGCTGCACACGCCGGTGGGTGTCGTGGTGCACAGCGGCGACTTCAAGCTCGACCAGACTCCGGTCGATGGGCGGGTCACCGCGCTGCAACGCTTCGGCGAGTTGGGCCAGAAGGGCGTGCTGCTGTTC
This sequence comes from Thermoleophilia bacterium, assembly GCA_035647995.1. Lineage (GTDB taxonomy): Bacteria > Actinomycetota > Thermoleophilia > RBG-16-64-13 > RBG-16-64-13 > JAHJSA01. Next base: position 9,174 of record DASRMJ010000186.1, read on the forward strand.
CTGTCCGACTCGACGAACGCGGAGACTGCGGGATACACGCGGGCCGAGCGCTCGGTGGGACACAACTTCGACGCCATCTTCGCTCAGTCCGAGGGTCGCATCATCGTCGCATCGTTCGCGAGTCACATCCATCGCTTACAACAGGCTTTCGACGCTGCCGCGCGCGTTGGTCGGTCGGTCGCCGTGGTGGGGCGGAGCATGATCAAGAACGTCAACATCGCCGCCAACCTCGGCTACCTCACCATCCCCGAAGGCACGCTCATCCGTCCTCAGGACATCCCAGATATCCCGTTGGACAGTCTGGTCGTCCTCTCCACCGGAAGTCAGGGCGAGCCGATGTCGGCATTGGCCCGCATGGCGGCGCACGACCACCATCTGATCAACATCATCCCTGGGGACACCGTGATCATCTCGGCTAAGCCGGTCCCCGGGAACGAGCGCAGCGTGCACCGCACGATCAACCGTCTGTTCGCGGCGGGCGCCAAAGTGATCTACGGGGCGGAGGCCGGAGTGCATGTCTCCGGTCACGCCGCCGCCGAGGAGTTGAAGATCCTGCTGAACCTGGTGAAGCCGCGCTACTTCGTCCCCGTGCACGGCGAGTACCGGCACCTCTACGCCCACGCTGAGTTGGCGCGGGCCACGGGTGTGGAGGCGGAGAACGTCTTCATCATGGAAGCCGGCGACGTCCTCGAGCTCGGGTCCGACGGTGCCCGTATCGCAGGTCGCGTGCAGGCGGGCATGGTGTTCGTCGACGGGCTTGCCATGGGGGATTTCCAGGATGTGATCCTGAGAGACCGGCATCACCTGGCTACGGACGGCGTGGCTATCGTGGTTATCACCTTGAGTTCGCAGGACGGGTCGATCGCGGCGCAACCGGAAGTCGCCCTGAGAGGGTTCGTCCACACCGGCGACATGGAAGACATGGTGGAGCAGGTGAAGGAGAGGGTGGTGGCCGCTCTGTCCAGCGCGAAGATGCAGGATATCGGGGACGTCTCCATCCTCAAAGCGCATGTGCACGACGAGGTGCAGCGGTTCTTCAAGAAGGAAGTCAAACGGCGCCCGCTCGTCCTCCCGATCCTGGTGGAGGTCTGATCGAGTGTGCTGCTGGACGGGGGGCTGATGGCGGGTACGCGAGGCGGCGATCGGGAGCCGACGGCCGTGAGGCCGCGGCCAAGATCGGGCGCCGCCTCTAAGAGAGGCGACCGCGGGGGGCGCAGAGAGGCGCCCGACTCCCCGAAGGCACGGCGGTCGGAGCCTAAGCCAAGCACCACCTGGGGCCTTCATCGGGCGGAGTTGATCGCCCTGGGGTGTCTCGGGGTGGCTCTCTTTCTGAGCTACGTGCTCGTCGCCGGGCAGACCGGGGGATACTTCGGTGAGATCGGCGGAGCGGCGCTCACGGGGGTGCTCGGCCGCCTCGCGTCCCTGTTGCCGCTGGGGCTCGTGGCTGTCGCCGCGCGTCTGATCCTGCAGTTCAAGGTGGAGTGGCGATCGGTATGGGTGTGGGGCGTGGTGGCGCTCGTCCTGGGCCTGACGGTGCTCTCCGCAGCCGGATTCCCCCCGCTCGGCCCCGGGCACGCGGTGCAGACCTTCGAGAGGGCCGCATACGAGACGCGCGCGGGCTGGACCGGGGAAGTGACGTACGCCGGCCTCCATCGGCT
>DASRMJ010000187.1:0-12574 GCA_035647995.1 Thermoleophilia bacterium
CTCCTACACGCTCCTCGACGAGTTCAAAGAGCTGCCGCAGATCAAGCCTTTGGTCGAAGGCGGCACGCTCGTCGAATACTCGGCTCACGCCATCCCCGAGGGTGGTATCGCCAAGCTGCCGAAGCTCTTCGGCGACGGCTACCTCATGGTCGGAGACGCGGCCGGCCTCGCGCTGAACGCGCTGTTGACCGTGCGCGGGATGGACTTCGCCATCGCGTCCGGCTTCTACGCCGGCCTGGCGGTGATCGCGGCCAAGAAGCAGGGCGACTTCTCGGCGGCCGGTCTGGCGCAGTACGAGCAATCGCTTCGCAGCAGCTTCGTCCTCAAGGACTTGGAGACCGCGCGGCACATCCCGCACACCATCGAGAACCCGCGTCTCTTCACGCATTACCCGCAGGCCGTGTCGGGTCTGCTCGAGAAGCTGTTCACCATCGGCCCTCAGCCTGCCCAGAAGCTGTCGAGCACCGTCGTGGGCGGGGTCCGCAAGGATTTCCTGAACGCGACCACGGTCAAAGAGCTCTGGGCGATGCGAAAGATCTAGGGAGGGGCCACGATGAATATCGAAGCCAAACTGGGGCTCGACGTCTTCAAGATAGACAAGGAGCGGCACATCACGATCGACGTCGAGGTGTGTAAGGCGGCGTGCACCGACAAGGTCTGCCTATACGTGTGCCCGGCCCACCTGTACGAGATCGACGACCAGGGCAACAACACCGTGAACTACGAGGGCTGCCTCGAGTGCGGCACCTGTCTGATCTCCTGCGACCGCGGTGCGCTGAGCTGGAACTACCCTCGAGGTGAGTACGGGGTGCAGTACCGCATGGGGTAGCCCCTGGGGCGGGCGGGCGCGACTTCCGTCGGCGCGCCCGCAACGACGCCCTCGAGCTGCACAAGCTGCTGTAACACTCGGGTTCTACGAGAGAAGGGTGATGAAGTTGGACATCGTCGTGTGTGTGAAGACGAACCCGGATCTGCAGATGATCCGGATCAAGAACCGAGAGCCGGTCCTGGAAGCGATCCCTTTCAGAGTGGGCGATCTCGACAAGAACGCGGTCGAGGCTGCGATCCAACTGCGCGACGCCGCCGGCGACGGCAAGGTCGTGGTGCTCGCCGTGGCCGAGTCGAACCGCAAGGTGCGCGAGACGGTCAAGGAAGTCCTGGCCATGGGTGCCGACGAGGCGGTCCTGGTGGTGGACCCGGCGTTGGAGGCCACCGATCAGGCGGGCGTGGCTCGGGCTCTCGCCGCCGCGATCCAGAAGATCGGCTCGTGCGATCTGGTGCTCTTCGGTGAAGGATCCACCGACAACTACACCGGTCAGGTGGGCTCTCGAGTAGCTGAACTCTTGGCACTTCCTCAGATCAGCTACGCCCGCAAGATCACGGCGGGCGGCGCAGGCGTGCTCGTGGAGCGCAGTATGGACGAGTCCATCGAGACTCTGGAGGCTCCTTTGCCCGCGGCCGTCACCGTGGTTAGCGAGATCAACGAACCCCGCATACCGTCGCTGATGAACATCATGAAGGCCGGCAAGAAGCCGGTGGAGGAGTGGGGCCTCGCCGATCTGGGCCTGGAGGCGGGAACGGTCGCGCCGGTGCGCACCATCCTCTCCAACTTGGCGGAAGAACAGGACCGCAAGCACATCATGTTCGAAGGCAGCGCCGCCGACCAGGCTTCGGCGTTCGTGAACGCGCTCATCAAAGAAGGGGTTCTGGGGAGATGACCATGGCCGATATCCTCGTATATTCAGAGAAGATGGACGCGGCCCTGGAGCTCGCTTCCAAGGCCAAGGAGTTTGCGGGCGCGTTGGGACTTGGGCTCTCCGCGGCGATCCTCGGAGTCGATGGGACCGGCGCGGCCGACGCGGGCAGACTGGGTGAGGTCGGTGCCGATCGCGTCTTCACTGTTTTCGACCCGGCCCTGGACGGCCTCGCCGTGGACGTGACGGCCGAGGCCCTGGCCCAGGTGGCCCGCGAGGCCGGTGCGACTGTGGTGTTGGTGGCCTCGACCCGGCGGGGCAAGGAGTTGGCGCCGCGTCTCGCGCAGAAGCTCGGCGCGGGCTGTGTCACGGACGTGAACTCCCTAGTGCTGGACGGTGCCACCCTGGTGGCCGGTCGGTACGCATTCGGCGGCAACACAGTGGCGATGGAGACCGTCGACACCGGGGTCAAGGTGTTCGCGGTCATGCCCAAGACGTTCGAGATGGGCCCCGCGGTCGCCGGCGCGGGCCTGGTCGTGTCGCCGGCTCTCGCCCTGCAGCCGTCCACCGTGAAGCTGGTGGAGCGTCGCCAGAAGGACGGCGACGCCGTCAACCTCGAAGACGCGGAGCGCATCGTGGGCATCGGTCGTGGTCTGGGCAAGCGTGAGGATGTGGATCTGGGCAGGCAGCTGGCTGCCGCACTGGGTGCGGAACTCGCCTGCACCAAGGGTCTGTCCGACTTCGGGTGGTTGGCCGAAGACCGCGTCGTCGGCCTCTCCGGGGCCAAGACCAAGCCCGACCTCTACCTGTCTGTGGGCATCTCCGGCCAGATCCAGCACACGGTGGGCATCAGCTCGTCGAAGCTCATCGCCGCCATCAACACCGACAAGGACGCCCCCATCTTCCAGCTGGCCGACTACGGTGTCGTGGGGGACCTCTACGAGGTCGTCCCGGCCCTGATCGAGAAGCTGAACAGCATCTGACGAACGGTCTGTTCCGTCCGGGCGGCCTCCGGCCGCCCGGACGGCAGTAGCTCCCTCGGCGGCGAGAGACGGCGCCTCCGAGGGCTTCGGCCGGGGTCGCGCACGCGCGACCCCGGCCCACCAACTCACTCCTCGTGCGCCTTCGGCGCGTACCGCGGCGTGAGGCGGTAAGGGTCGGGCGCCCGCTCGGCGCCGGCACCCGGCTTGCGGCGCCTCGGCGCCGGCACGCCCAGCCGCTCGAGCTCCCCCAACACCAGCTCTTCGATGTCGGGTAGCCTCGCCTCGATGGTGGAGGTGAGCCCCACGTGGGGAGTGGACATGTCCTCGGGCTGCACACCGATGATGACTATCTCGGGGGCCGGGCCCAACAGCCGGACCATGTTCCAGGCATCCATGAACGACACCTGATGGATCGAGGTGCGATAACGCACGTCCCGGGGGACGTCATCGGGGTGGAAGCGGTAGAGGGCGCCCGGTTCGGCGTCCCCGAGGACCGTGTCGATCACGACGATACTGTCGGCCGACTGGAACACGTTGATCAGTTCCAGGCCGGCGGTCGCACCGTCCACCAATTGCACGTGACCGGGGAACTCCCAGCGCTCGCCCAGGTAGTCGATGGTGATGGGACCCACGCCCTCATCTGTGAGCAGCAGGTTGCCCACACCGAGGACGACGATGGACGTCACGGGCGCGCGGTCCGTTTTCGGCCGGAGGCGCGCGACAGTAGGATGCCGATCTCGTAGAGTGCCAGGAGCGGACCCATCATGAGGAGCATGCTGACCGGGTCCTGGCTGGGGGTGAGCACCATCGCCGCGACCGCGATGCCCACGACCGCGTACTTGCGTACGCGCTTCAGCATGTGGTGGTCGACGATCCCAGCGGACGTGAGCAACAGCATCATGGCCGGCATCTCGAACACGACTCCGAACGCCAGGAGGAACATCGAGACGAACCCGATGTACTCGGATGCCCGCAGTTGTTGTAGGAAGATGTCGCCTCCGTACCCCACCAGGAAGCCGAGACCCACCGGCAGCACGGCGTAGTAGGCGAAGGCGACCCCGCCGACGAAGAGAGCGGTGGTGAAGAATACGTAGGGGAGCACGCTCTTGCGCTCGCGCTCGTAGAGCGCGGGCATGATGAACGCCCAGATCTGCCAGAGGACGATAGGTAGCGCCAGCAACATGCCCGCGTAGATGGATACCTTGAGCACGGTCATGAAAGGTTCGGTGGGGCTGAAGGTAACCAGGTCGGTGTTGACACCCTTCATGCGCAACAGGGGCCGCTTGATGATGCCGAACACCCAGTCCTTCTCGACGAACGCGACGACCATACCCAGGGCGACAGCCACCACCGACACCACGATGCGCCGACGCAACTCGGTGAGATGGTCGATCACGGTCATGCGCTTCTGTTCGCCAATCGTAGCCAACGCGTGCTCCTCGGGGGCCGATCGGGGTGCCGAACGCCCGGAGTCTTCTGCCTTCGTCGGCGGTGCGGCGAACACAAGCGGGCGTGCCGGCTAGTATAGCAACGGTGTGTGCCCGACGGCGGCTACGGTGTGCGCGCGATGGCGCAGATCGCCCGCGTCGTCGATCTGCCGGGATGCCGCATGCGGGCGGTTCGCATGGCTGCGCGACGGTGGGCGAGGTAAGCGGCGATCGGCCTCATCCGACGCTCCCCGGCAAATGGCCGGGAACGGGACATCTGCTCACGGGAACGGCCGCAATCGGGGGTTGAGCGGCCCACTCCACCTGTGAAATCCGTTGCAACCACCGCGCCGATTTGCTATTGTGACCCCCGTTGTGTGAGTCCTCACACACTTGTGCGCGAGGACTCAGGTACTCGAGCTACGGAACGTCGCCTAGGCAACCGAACCGCAGAGGTGCGCCTGTGATCAATCCGACTGTCGACCTCGTCATACAGTTCGCCCTGATGCTCTTCATCGGAGCCTTCCTCGGGGTGGCCCTCGTGACGCTCAGTCACTTCCTGGCTCCGACGAGCAAGAACCCGAACAAAGGCCTTCCCTACGAGTGCGGGGTGCTGCCCGAAAGCGATGCCCGCGCTCCGTACAACGTGCACTTCTATCTCGTCGCCGTCCTCTTCGTGCTGTTCGACCTAGAGGCGGTGTTCATGTATCCCTGGGCTGTCGCGCTGCACAAGCTCGGCACCTTGGGACTGGTCGAGATGTTCCTGTTCATCTTCATGCTCCTGGTGGGCTACTTCTACGCGTGGAAGAAGGGAGTGCTCGAGTGGGAATGACCGATCCGACGAGTATTCGGCAGGCAGCCATGCTCTCGCCCTCCGGGACCGCCGGGTTGCTGTCAGCGGCCGACCTAGCCGCCCTTCGCGATGCTTCCGACGCCCAAGTCAGACAGGCTCTTGACGAGGACTACATCCCCGGAGTCGCCATCCCCGCAAGCCTCGAGAAGCTCCTTGGTTTCGGCCGTAGCTTCTCCTGGTGGCCTCTCCTGTTCGGGCTGGCCTGCTGCGCTATCGAGATGATGGCGACCGCCGGCCCCCGATACGACCTCTCGCGCTTTGGGATGGAAGCGATGCGTGCGTCTCCCCGGCAGGCCGACGGCATGATCGTGGCCGGGTGGTGCAGCACCAAGATGGCCCCTCGCGTCGTGCGTCTCTACGAGCAGATCCCCGACCCCAAGTGGGTGGTGGCCATGGGGTCGTGCGCCATCTCGGGCAACATCTGGGACACGTACAATGTGGTGCAGGGCATAGACGCACTGATCCCCGTGGACGTGTACGTTCCCGGATGCCCTCCGCGGCCGGAGGCGCTGTGGGACGGTCTCGAGATGCTCCGCGACCGGGTCAAGCAGAGTCGCCATGCCTACGATGGTCTTCGGGTCATCCCGGCGCGCGCGGCGATCGGCGAATAGCGGACGGGATACGGTCAAGAGCCCGGCGGCCCGATCCGGAGAAGGGGAAGGATGGAAACGAGACAAGAGAGTGTCGAGATCCCGGAGGCGTCGAAGGTCGTCTTCGCCAAGCTCGAGGAGGAGTTCGGAGGCAAGTTGCTCGGCTCCTCTTTTTTCCGCGGAGAGCTGACGTTCACCGTATCCGTGGACGACTACGTCGCGGTGGCGACGTTCTGCAGGGACTCTCCTGACCTGGCCTTCGAACGCCTCGACTGCCTACTGGGCAATCACTACCCTGAGCGGCTGGAAGCTCCCTTCGAGGTGGTCCTGCACCTGACCTCCGTGAGCCGCAACTCGCGTCTGCGCCTGAAGGTGTCGTTGGCCGAAGGGCAGAAGATCCCCACGGTGTCCGGCCTGTGGCGTTCCGCCGACTGGGACGAGCGGGAGACCTGGGAGATGTACGGCATCGTGTTCCAGGGCCACCCGAACCTCATCCGTCTGCTCCTCACCGACGACTTCGAGGGGTATCCGCTGCGCAAGGACTTCCCGGTCAAGGGCACCGTGGGCGGCCGGATCAGGACCGATCTGAAAGGAAAGATCTAGATGAGCGGGCACGGCTCGGATCTGCACGACGCGCCCGTGGCTCCGCAGCACCCGACACTCGAGGAGCTCACAGAGCGCAAGGCCCGCACGCGCCAGCGCGTGGCGGCCAACAACGAGACGATCACCGTCAGCATGGGCCCGCAGCACCCCTCGATGCACGGGGTGTACCAAGCAGTGGTGGACCTCGACGGTGAGATCATCGTCCGCACCCGCCCGGGTATCGGCAACCTGCACCGCGGCGTGGAGAAGCTAGCCGAGAACCTGACCTATCACCAGGTCATACCGCTCACCGACCGTTTGGACTACGTCTCCAGTTTCGCGATGAACCACGGCTACTGCGAGGCGGTCGAGAAGTTGATGGGGGTCGAGGTCCCCGTCAGGGCGCGCTACATCAGGACCATAGCCCACGAACTGATCCGCCTCTCCAACCACATCCTGTGGCTGGGCGTTCACATCATGGACTTCGGGGCGCAGACCTTCTTCCTCATCTGCTTCCGCGACCGCGAGTACATCCTCGACCTGTTCGAGATGGCGTGCGGAGCGCGACTCACGCACTCCTACGCGCGTATCGGCGGCGTCTCCAAAGACCTGCCCGACGGTTGGGTAGGGAAGTGTCGGGCGGTAGCCGACTTCCTGCCGAAGCGTCTAGCCGAGTACGAACGGCTCATCACCGTCAACCGCATCTTCTTGAAACGCGCGCGGAACGTGGGCATCTTCACGGCGGAGGACTGCAACCAGTGGCGCATCACGGGACCTGCACTGCGCGCCGCCGGCGTCGCCCGCGACCTACGCAAGGACGAGCCCTACGCGGCCTACGACGAGGTCGATTTCGAGGTGGCGGTGGAGTACGACGCCGACGTGTACGCCCGCTTCCTGGTGCGCATCAAAGAGATGTACGAGTCGTGCAAGATCATCCGGCAGTGTCTGGACAATCTGCCCGACGGCCCGTTCCTGGCCGCGGACGCCGCCCACGTGCTGCCGCTCAAGAAGAACGTGATGCGCGATTCGGCGGCCATGGTGCAGGACTTCGTGCACGTGTTCCGCGGACCGCAGGTGCCGAAAGGTGAGGTCTACCGGTCCATCGAGGTGCCCAAGGGCGAGATGGGCGTGTACATCGTCTCCGACGGCGGGCCGAAACCCCAACGTCTGCGCCTGTCCACTCCCAGCTTCTATCACGGGCAGGCCATCCCCGCCATGTTCGAGGGCGAGATGCTCTCAGACAGCGTGGGGATCTTCGGTAGCGTCGACATCGTACTGGGGGATTGCGACCGATGACCGATCTCATCTTCCTCGTTGTCAAGGGCGTCCTCTGGGTCGTGGTGGCCGTCGGGATGGTTCCGTTCATCATCTACTTCGAGCGCAAGTTCGCGGGCTTCTTCCAGAGCCGCGTAGGCCCCACGTATGCCGGTCCCTTCGGGGCGCTGCAGTCGTTCGGTGACATGGCCAAGCTGCTCAGCAAGGAAGACCTGATCCCCGACTGGGCCGACAAGCCTGTGTTCCGGATCGCCCCCTACATCCTGTTCGTGCCCGCGTTCGTCACCATGGCGCTGATCCCGTTCGGCCCTATGGGCGTGAGCATCTTCGGACACAAGGTCGACCTGGTGATCGCGAACTTCGATGCGGGCGCCATCATGTTCCTGGCGCTGGGCTCCATAGCTGTGTACGGCATCGTGTTCGCCGGTTGGGCCTCGAACAACCATTGGTCGCTGCTTGGCAGCCTGCGCTCCGGCGCTCAGATGGTCTCCTACGAGATCAGCATGGGCCTGGCGCTTGTGGGTCTGTTCATCATGGCCGGGTCGGTGAGCTTCGTCGGCATCGTCGACGCGCAGGCCGGCAACTTCTGGAACTGGAACTTCATCCCGCAGATCGTGGGTTTTGCCATATTCTTCGTGGCCAGTATCGCTGAACTCAACCGGGCGCCGTTCGACTTGGCCGAGGCCGAGCAGGAGTTGGTGGCCGGCCACATGACGGAGTACACCGGTATGCGCTGGGGCATCTTCATGTTCGGCGAGTACGTGAACATGGTGGTGGTCTCAGCCGTCATCGCCACGCTCTTCTTCGGCGGTTGGCGACCGCCCTTCGAGGCGCTCGAGTTCATCCCCGGATTTATCTGGCTGGTGGGCAAGGTCCTGTTCTTCGTGTTCATGTATATGTGGATCCGCTGGACACTGCCCCGCTATCGCTACAACCAACTCATGGATATCGGGTGGAAGGTCTTCCTTCCACTGGCCCTCGCCAATCTGGTCGTCACGGCCCTGATAGTGAGCGTGGTGTAGCATGGGTCTGAAGAGCGTCATCAAGAAGGCCACCTTCTTCGAGATCTTCCAAGGGATGTCCGTCACCGGGGGTTACTTCCTCAAGGACAAGGTAACGGTGGAGTATCCCAAGGAGAAGATCATCCCGCAGCCCCGGTTCCGGGGCATGCACGCCCTGCTCACCGATCCGGAATCCGGCAGACTTAACTGCTGCGGGTGTCGGCTGTGCGAGACCATCTGCCCCTCGAACTGCATCACCATCGAGACCTCGGAGCAGAGCAACCACAAGAGTATCGACGTCTTCGACATCGACCTCGCCCGCTGCATCTTCTGCGGCTTCTGCGAGGAGGTCTGCCCGTGCGCGGCCATCGTGATGACGAGCGTGTACGAGCTGGCCACCTACGACAAGAGTGACTTCTACCTCACCAAGGAGAGACTGGTGGCCAATCAGGCAAACGCTCATAAAGAGCTCTACCGGCGCTAGGGGAGGGAGCATGGCCGACAAGTTCGTCTTCATCATGTTCGCTGCCCTGGCGGTGATAGGAGCCCTGGGCGTCATCACGCGCTCCAACATCGTCCACGGGCTCATCCTGCTCGTGTTCACGTTCCTGAACGTGGCCGGCATCTTCCTGTTGACCCAGGCCTACTTCCTGGCCGTGATACAGGTGCTGGTGTATGCCGGAGCCATCCTGGTGCTGTTCGCGTTCGTGGTCATGTTCCTGAACCTGCGGGAGTTCCAGCAGCTCGAGCAGCTGCACCCCAAGCAGAAGTGGGTGGTGCTCGTGCTTGCGCCCCTCATGCTGGCCGAGTTCATCTTCGTGGTGACTGGGGCCACCTACGCCTCCGTGGGAGGGGGACTGTCGCCCGAGGTGATCGCCGAACGCGGTGGCAACGTGCAGGTCTTGGGCGAAGTGCTGTTCGGCGAGATGTTGCTGCCCTTCGAGATTGCGTCGCTGATACTCCTCGTGGGCATGGTGGGAGCGATACTGCTGGCCCACAAAGAGGGCGGAAGTGAGAACCGGTTGCGGGAATGGGGCGAGGGCGAGGAGCCGACCTCAGCCTTCGTAGAGCAGGAGGTATAGCGGTGCAGATACCGGTCGAATGGTACCTTGTGCTCTCCGCCTTCCTCTTCGTCATCGGAGCCACAGGGGTGCTCGTGCGTAGGAACCTGTTCATCGTGCTCTTCTCCATCGAGTTGATGATGAACGCGGTCAACCTCAACCTTGTGGCCTTCAGCCGGCTGCACGAGAACCTCATCGGGCAGAACTTCGTGTTGTTCACCATGACGGTGGCCGCCGCGGAGGCGGCCGTGGGCCTGGCGATCCTGACATCCCTGTTCCGCAACCGGAAAACGCTGATGGTCGACACCTTCGACCTCATGAAGGGCTAGGTGTAGGCGCATGGAGAACATGAACTACGTCTTGCCACTGATCCCCGCTCTGCCGCTGGTGGCCTTCGTGGTGACCCTGCTGCTGGGCCGTTGGTACATCAAGGACTCCGCGCACTGGATCCCTATCTTCGCGATGGCCGGTTCTTTTGTGCTGTCGGTGTGGGCGTTCGTAGCTATTCGGGGCGCGGAGCACGCCTTCGTGGTAGATCTGTGGCGCTGGATCCCGGTGGGCGACTTCCAGGTGAACATCGGGTTGCAGCTGGATCAGCTGTCGTCTGTGATGCTCTTGGTGGTCACCGGGGTGGGCACGCTCATCTTCATCTACAGCAAAGGCTACATGCACGGCGACACGGGCTACTATCGCTTCTTCGCCTTCCTCAGCCTCTTCGCCTTCAGCATGCTCATGCTGGTGCTGGGAAGCAACTACTTGCTGCTCTACTTCGGCTGGGAGGCGGTGGGGCTCTGCTCCTACTATCTCATCGGCTTCTACTACCACAAGCCGGCGGCGGCCTCTGCCGGCAAGAAGGCGTTTCTCACCAACAGGGTGGGCGACTTCGGCTTCGGCCTCGGGGTCATGCTGATCTTCGTGACCTTCGGGTCGCTCGACTACACCAAGGTCTTCGAGGCGGTGGAACTCCAGCAGGCGAGTCAGGGCGTGATGCTGGCCATCGGCCTCCTGCTCTTCATGGGAGCCATGGGCAAGTCGGCCCAGTTCCCGCTGCACGTGTGGCTTCCCGATGCCATGGAAGGCCCCACGCCGGTGTCCGCCCTCATCCATGCCGCCACCATGGTCACCGCCGGTGTCTATATGGTGGCCCGCAGTTCTGTGATCTTCGCGAGTGCGCCCACAGCCATGCTGGTGGTGGGGGGCATCGGCGCCTTCACGGCCATTTTCGCCGCCACCATAGGTATCGCGCAGAACGACATCAAGCGCGTCATGGCGTACTCAACGATCTCCCAGTTGGGTTACATGTTCATGGCCCTGGGCGTGGGCGCGTGGGTGGCGGCCATCTTCCACCTGGTGACGCACGCCTTCTTCAAGGCCCTGCTCTTCCTCGGCTCCGGCTCGGTGATCCACTCGCTCTCGGGCGAGCAGGACATGCGGAAGATGGGCGGTTTGGCCAAGAAGATACCCTTCACCTACTGGACCTTGATGGCCGGCGCTCTTGCCTTGTCCGGGGTGTTCCCCTTCGCCGGCTTCTGGTCGAAGGACGAGATTCTGGGCATGAACTGGAAGGGCGGCGGCTATGTGATCTGGGCCATCGGCCTGATCGCGGCCTTCATCACCGCCTTCTACACCTTCCGCCTCATCTTCATGACCTTCTGGGGCAAGTCGCGCGTCGATCCCGAAGTGGAGCACCACGTGCACGAGAGCCCGTGGTCGATGGTGGTGCCGCTGATGGTGCTGGGAGGGCTGTCGGTCGTGGGCGGATTCCTCGGCTTCCCTCCCGAGAAGGGTGTGTTCCACAAGTTCCTCGAGCCCGTGTTCGAGCCTGCGAACAAGATCCTCGGTGTGCACCACGAGGCGTTCGGAGCGACGGACCTGGTTCTGATGGTCGTGTCGGTGGCCGTGGCCCTGTCGGGGATACTCGTCGCCTACGTGTTCTATGTGAGGCGTCCTGACGATCTGCCGCAGAAGGCGGGCGCCGTCGCGCCGCCGCTGTACAGGGCCATTCTGAACAAGTGGTATATCGACGAGATCTACAACGCGACCATCATCCGCTTGGTCGTGGACGGTTCCCGGTGGCTCTGGCGGGTGGTCGACGCCGGCGTCATCGACGGGGCGGTCAACGGGGTCGGACGGCTCTGGGATATCGCCGGGAAGGCGGTCAGCCCCCTGCAGACCGGACGCGTGCAGAACTACGCGGTCGTCATGTTCCTGGGGCTGTTCGTCATCGTCAGTGCGGTCATAATCTTCTAGAGCGCCAACAGAGGGAGTGAGACAGTGGATTTCGGTTTCGCTGACCAGATAGGCTTCAGGGCGCTCACGCTGCTGACGTTTCTGCCTGCGTTGGGCGCCTTGGTCATGCTGCTGTTCATGCGGGGTCGGCCGAGCGCGTACAAGGCCACGGCCCTGGTGACGAGTCTGGCCGCCTTCGCGCTGAGCGCCTACATGCTGACCGCCTTCCACACGGAGACGGCGGCCTTCCAGTTCGAAGAGAACTACGTGTGGATCCAGAACTTCGGCATCAACTACCACGTGGGTGTGGACGGCATCTCGATGCTGATGATCCTGCTCACGACGTTCTTGTCGGTGATCGCCATCATCGGCTCGTGGAACTACGTGAAGGACAGGGAACTCGCCTTCTTCATCGGCCTGCTTGTGTTGGAGACAGGCATGATCGGCGTCTTCACGGCCATGGACCTCTTCCTGTTCTACGTGTTCTGGGAAGTCCAGCTGATCCCGATGTACTTCATCATCGGCATCTGGGGAGGCGCGCGGCGCATCTATGCCGCCATCAAGTTCTTCCTCTTCACGTTCACGGGCTCGGTGCTCATGCTGGTGGCTATCCTGGGCATCGTCTTCTGGTTCGGACGCGAGACCGGCGCCATGACCTTCGACATCCTGACGCTGCAGAAGGCGGGCTTCCCCTCGAACATCCAGTTCTGGGGCTTCCTGGCCTTCTTCGTGGCCTTTGCCATCAAAGTGCCCATGTTTCCCGTGCACACGTGGCTCCCCGATGCCCACGTCGAAGCTCCCACCGCCGGCTCGGTGATCCTGGCCGGCGTGCTCCTGAAGATGGGCGTCTACGGCATGATCCGCTTCTGCATCGGGTTC
>DASRMJ010000188.1:0-2875 GCA_035647995.1 Thermoleophilia bacterium
TTCCTGTACTCGGAGGACCTACAGCACGGACGCCGGTTCGGCGGCCTCCGCATCGAGAATCCGTTCTTGGCCGAACAGCCGATCGACGCTGCGGAGGGTGCGCCCGCCCCCTGACCAAGACCGCCCTGATTACCGGCATCACCGGCCGGGACGGCGCCTACCTGGCCGAACTCCCGCCGGGCAAGGGCTTACACTGTGTACAGCATCAAGCGCCGGACCTCAAGCTTCAACACACAAAGGGTCGACCACCTCTACCACGAACCCCACGAGCAGGACGTGCGCTTCTTCATGCACTACGGCGACCTCACCGGCGGACCCGCGCAGGTGGTCCGCAGCCCGACACGACGCACCCACGACGGGTTGCGCGAGAGGCGCACGGGGTAGAGAATGCGGCGTAGAATGCAGAGTCACCTTCCGCACAGGAGGCTACGTGATCAGCGAGGACTCCGGCCGGCTCCACCCGGATAGACGGCCTTCGAGACCCACGCAGGGAGAAGGGGCGGGAGCGACGCGGCCCGAGGGCGACGACAGGTGCCGCGCGCTGGTGGAGCAATGCGCCGACCTCATTGCCGCTACCGACGACAGCGGCATCATCACGTTCGCCTCGTCCGCTTCCCAGTCTCTCTTCGGATGCCCACCCCAAGATATGTGCGGCCGCCCTTTCACCGAGTTGCTCGACGACCCCGACGTGCCCACGGCGCTTGCCTCGTTCCGCGCCTGGAGCGAGGGGGGCGAACCGGCCAGGAACCTCCGATTGAGGATGAAGCGGACCGACGGCTCTCTCTTCTTCGGAGAACTCAGCGGTTCCCAGCTCGGCGGCGAGCGGAACGGTGCCATGGTCATCATCCGCGACGTCACCGAGCGCGAGGAGATAGAGAACGCCCTGCGCCGGGCCGCGGAGGACCTTCGAGCGGCGCAGCGGCTGGCCAAGGTCGGCAGCTGGAATTGGACGCTGGAACCCGACACCGTTGTCTGGTCCAAGGAACTCTGCAGGATCAACGGCCACGATCCCGGACTCCCCGCGCCCAGCTTCTCCGAGATGTCGTCGTTCTACACGCCCGAGGGGTGGACCCGACTGAACGAGGCGGTAGCCAAGGCGTTCGACCACGGAGAGCCCTACGAACTCGATCTGGATCTCGTGCGCGAGGGCGGCAGCATGAGGAGCACGATCGCCAGGGGTGCCGCAGACTATGACGCCGACGGCAACCTGACCGGCCTGCACGGCACAGTGCAGGACATCACGGAGCGCAAGGAGATGGAGAACGCCCTGCGCGAGAGCGAGGAGCGGGTCCGCCACTTGATCGAATCGGCTCACGACTGGGTCTGGGAGATAGATGAACACGGCCGCTATGTGTTCGCCAGCCCAAGACTAGTCGATGTGCTGGGCTACGAGCCCGCAGAGGTGCTCGGAAGGACCCCCTTCGACCTCATGCCTCCCGATGAAGCTGAGCGTGTCGCCTCTCTCTTCACAGCGATCGCAGCCAAGAGGGAATCCTTCCGCGACCTGCCGAACACCAATCTGCATAAAGACGGACATCTTGTCCACCTAGAGACCAGCGGGGTGCCCATTTTCGATTCGGCCGGCGCCTACCGCGGCTACCGCGGCACGGAACGCGACATCACCGCACGCAGGCAGGCGGAGGCGTCGCTTCGATTCACGCAGTTCTCAGTGGACCACGCCCTCGATGCGATCTACTGGACGGACCCCGACGGCCGCGTCGTTCGCGTGAGTGACTCGGCCTGTCGACTCTTCGGCTACTCCGAGCAAGAGCTCTTGGCCATGAGCGTTCTCGATTTGGACCCGTCTCTCTCCGCCGAACAGCGGGCCGCCAACTCGGAGAGGCTACGGAAAGCGAACGTTCTCACCTTCGAGACTATAGGGCGCACGAAGAGTGGCGACATCTTCCCGCTCGAGGTCACCGTCAATCGCGTCGACTACCAGGGCACGGAGTACAACTGCGTGTTCGCCCACGACATCACCACTCGCAGGCAGGTTGAGCGCGAACGCCTGGAGTTGGAGCGCCGACTCCAACACTCCCAGAAGCTGGAGAGCCTGGGAGTCCTCGCCGGCGGTATCGCCCACGACTTCAACAACATCCTCACCAGTGTGCTCGGTAACGCCGAGTTGGCCCTCTCAGAACTCTCTCCCTCGGCTCCCGCCCGAGAGAACCTCTTGGAGATCACCCAAGCCTCCCACCGGGCGGCGGCGCTCTGCCGGCAGATGCTGGCCTACTCCGGTCGGGGCAAGTTCGTCAGCGAGCCCATAGACCTGAGCGTGTTCATCGAGGACCTGCTGCCCTTGCTGAAGAGCAGCATCTCCAAGAAGGCTCTGCTCAACCTGCGGTTGGAGAAGAACCTGCCCCTTCTCGAAGGCGACCCCAGCCAGCTCGGCCAGGTGGTCATGAACCTGGTGCTGAACGCCTCCGAGGCGCTGGGGGAAGAGGACGGGGCCATCACCATCCGCACCGGGGCGCAGGAGTGCTCCCGCGATTATCTGCGTGAGTCCTTCGCGGATCGGGATCTACCCTCGGGCCTCTACCTCACCCTGGAGGTGTCCGACACCGGCTGCGGAATGGACGCGGAGACGCAGAGCCATCTCTTCGAGCCCTTCTACACCACCAAGTTCACCGGACGGGGCTTGGGGTTGACGGCCGTCCTTGGAATCGTGCGCGGCCACAAGGGAGCCCTGCGGTTGGAGAGCGAGCCCGGCCGAGGCACCACCTTCGAGATCCTTCTCCCAGCGTCGCAAGCCCCCAGGGAGATGCTCCCGGGCCCGACGGACGACACCACCTCACACTGGCGGGGAGAGGGTACCGTCCTTCTGGTGGACGACGAGGAGACCATCCGGGCCATGGGCAAACGCATGCTCCTCCGC
>DASRMJ010000189.1:0-2136 GCA_035647995.1 Thermoleophilia bacterium
ATGCGGTCGCGGGGGAGGTTGTGAAGGCCTACGTAGTGCTTCACCGGAACGTGAGCCCGACCGATGACCTCCGCCTCGAGTTGATCGGGTTCGCCAGAAAGCGTCTCGGTGCAGCCATTGCTCCCCGGGACGTTGCGTTCGCCGAACACCTGCCGCACACTCAGAGCGGGAAGATCGTTCGAAGGGTGCTCAAACAGCGCGCCCTGGGCCTTCCCGAAGGTGATACGTCGACACTCGAGGCCGCCACATGAGCGTGCCAGGGCCGGCCGGCGATCTCGACGTGGAGGGTCGGCGCCATCTTCTAGTCGACATGCTCCGAATTCGCCGGTTCGAGGAACGATGCGTCGAGCTTTACAGCGCCTCGGAGATCCGAGGATTCCTCCACCTGAGTATCGGGGAAGAGGCTTGCGCCGTTGGCGTCATGCGGGCGCTCGGACCCCACGACGCCATTGTTTCCACCTACCGTGAGCACGGGCATGCCCTCGCCCGGGGACTGTCCATGCGCTCGATCATGGCCGAACTCGAAGGCAAGGTCGACGGCTGCAGCCGGGGCCGTGGTGGTTCGATGCACCTGTTCGACGTGGATGCTCGCTTCTATGGTGGCAACGCCATCGTGGCGGGTGGCCTACCGCTCGCCGTCGGTCTTGCTCTTGCCGATCACCTCACCGCACGCCAGCAGGTGACCGCCTGCTTCTTCGGGGACGGCGCGGTGGCCGAGGGGGAGTTTCACGAGTCGATGAACCTCGCTGCACTCTGGCACCTACCTGTCTTGTTCTGCTGCGAGAACAATCTGTACGCCATGGGAACCTCCCTCTCGCTCACCGAGTCGGAGACCGATCTCTCGCTCAAGGCTGCTGCATACCGCATGCCGTCTTGGGAAGTCGATGGCATGGACGTGTTGGCGGTGGCAGATGCTGCACGAGAAGCCGCGGCGAGCGTGCGCGCCGGGGGAGGGCCGCACTTCTTGGAGCTGCGGACCTACCGTTTCCGTGCGCACTCCATGTATGACCCAGACCGATATCGCGACAAGTCGGAGATCGAAGCATGGCGGCACCGTGACCCGATCACGCTCCTTGGGGACGCACTTCGGGCTTCTGGTGAGCTCGATGACAGTGCGCTCGAGAGGATCGAGCGGGACATCGCCGGCGAGATCGATGACGCGGTCGCCTTTGCCGCGGCCTCTGGCATCGAACCTGTGGAGGACCTCGAGCGCTTCGTAACGACGATCGGGGCTGAGCGATGAGCGCGTGCACGTATCGTGAGGCCGTCCGCGAGGCGATCCGGCAAGCCATGCTCGCCGATGAGCGGGTCTTTTGCATGGGGGAAGACATCGGTCACTACGGGGGGTGCTACGCCGTCACCATGGGGCTGCTCGAGGAGTTCGGGTCCGAGCGCATCCGTGACACGCCACTGTCGGAGTCCGCGTTCGTTGGCGCAGGAATCGGGGCAGCGCTCGGGGGACAACGGCCGATCGTCGAAGTGATGACGGTCAATTTCAGTTTGCTTGCCCTCGATCAGATCCTGAACAACGCGGCAACACTGCGCTACATGTCCGGAGGTCAGTTGAGCGTGCCACTCGTGATCCGCATGGCGACTGGCGCGGGACGCCAGGTGGCCGCCCAACACTCGCACAGCCTCGAGGGATGGTACGCGCACATCCCGGGCCTTCGAGTACTTGTCCCCGCGACCATCGAGGACGCCCGCGGCATGCTCCAACCCGCGCTCGACGACCCTGATCCGGTCATCATTTTCGAACACGCCGGCCTGTACAACGAGAAGGGGGACCTTCCCGACGACCCCAAGACAGTAGCCATAGAGGGTGCAGTGGCTCGCCGGGAGGGTCAGGACGTCACGCTCGTTGCCTACGGGGGAACCGTTCGTGTCGCCCTCGGTGCTGCAGAGGAGCTGGCAGCGGCGGGCGTCTCGGCCGAAGTCGTGGACCTCCGCTGCCTGCGGCCTCTCGACTCTGCGACTGTGGCTGCGTCGGTGACGAAAACCCACCGCGTTGTCGTGCTCGACGAAGGCTGGCGCACGGGAAGCTTTTCCGCCGAGGTGGCGAGCCGCGTCAGCGAGGAATGCTTCTACGAGCTCGATGCGCCGCCCGCTCGCGTGTGCACGGCCGAGGTCCCCATGCCC
>DASRMJ010000190.1:0-5054 GCA_035647995.1 Thermoleophilia bacterium
ATCGCAGATCCTCTTGACCGCCCATAGGCCGAGGCCCGGGCTGCGTCTCTTGGTAGTGAAGAAGGGTTGGAGAAGGCGCTCGGGGTCTTCTGCGGGGAAGCCCGGGCCGGAATCTTCGACGGTGAGTCTGGTGAGGCCGAGTCCGGACTCGACCCGGACGGCAGTCGTCCCGGGGCCCTCCACGGCCTGCGAGGCGTTCGTGACGAGATGCTGCAAGAGTGAAAGGGCATCATCCGGGCGCAGAGGCACGTTGTGGGGGCCGGCCGCGATCTCCGTCGATAGCCGCACGTGCGGGAGCGCCGGTGCCTTGCGCGCCACGAAGTCCGCGGCCGCCAGGCCGAGGTCGGTGAAGAGAGGGGCGTGCGAATCCTCGACTCGAGGCGAGAGGGAGCGCAGGAGCTCGGAGATCCGGGTCTGCGCCAGGTTCACCTGCTCCTTGATCGTGGTGACCAGTTGTCGGTCGTCGGGGGGGAGAGTGCGGCCGATGAGTTCGGGGTAGAGCTGGATAGTCGCCAGGGGGTTCTTCACCTCGTGGGCGAGCCACGAGACGGCTCGAAGAGCGTGGGCGATTTCGCTCGGGGGCGGCGGCTGCACCCTGAGCAGACGCGCGGCCTCGTCGTTGAGCAGGGTAGGGCGGCCCCGGCCGTCGATAGCCATGACGGCGACGTTCACCACGGCGAGCAGGTGATCGAGACCGCCCGCGTAACTTGAAAGGGGCTGAGTGCTGGGGGCCATGGATGGCCATCGATACTAACACACCGCACATGCGGGACATCGCCCGCCCCGCTACCGGTGCTGGGGAAGATATGCAGACCTGTGCTTCGGGAACACGCCGTGCGAGCCTGTACCGCCGACCCGCAGGATGGTATCTTCACACGGCGCGACACTGGGTAGACCGGGAGGATGATGGTGCCGCAAGAACATGCAGCGGCCGGGTTCGGAGTAGACTTCGGGGCCGAGCGCGTCTTGATCGTCGATGATGAGCCGGGTATCAGAAGGTATCTGGGCCGCGTGATCTCGGCTGCGGGTCGCGAGGTCGACGAGTTCGAGAATCCGGATGAGGCCCTTTCGCAGCTGCGGAGCGGCGACTACGCCGTCGCCTTGGTGGACATCAAGATGCCTGGACATGACGGTCTGTGGCTGCTCGGCCAAGTGGCCGGTTCCGATTTGGATGTGTGCATCGTCATGGTGACGGGGGACACGGATGTCCACACCGCCGTCTCCTGCTTGACCCGGGGCGCGGACGACTACATCACCAAGCCGGTCGACAAGGCCCAACTCACCCAAACAGTCGCCAAAGCCGTCCAAACCAGGCGTCTGCGCATCGAAAACAAGGCCTACCGCGAAGATCTGGAGCGCCTGGTGGGCGAGCGAACCGCCCAACTGGAAGGTGCCCTGCAGGACGTGCGCAAGGGCGGCGCGGCTCTTGCGCAGGCGTATCGAGACAGCATCTACCGTCTTGCGTCCGCGGCTGAGTATCGGGATTCCGAGACGGGCGGGCACATCCGGCGCATAGGTCTCTACAGCCACGTGATCGCCCAGCACCTGGGGTGCGACGATGACTTCCTGGAGCTCGTGCGCCTAGCCAGCCCCATGCACGACGTGGGCAAGATCGGCATACGTGACTCCATCCTGCTCAAGCCGGGCCGTCTGACCCCCGAGGAGTTCGAGGAGATGAAGGCGCATACCCTGATCGGCGGCCGCCTGTTGGGCGGGTCCGATTACCCTCTCATGTGTCTTGCGGAGACCATCGCGGTGAGTCATCACGAACGCTTCGACGGCAGCGGCTACCCGCATGGGTTGGCGGGAGAGAATATCCCGCTTGCCGGTCGGATCGTGGCGATCGCGGATGTGTTCGACGCACTGATCACGCAACGCGTGTACAAACCGGCCTTCACCTGGGAGAGGGCGCTGGAGATCCTGCACGAAGAGTCCGACGGACACTTCGATCCTCGGGTGCTCAGCGCTTTTGATAAGGGTCTGAGCTTGATCACGAAGGTCATCGTAGCGGACACAGATCCGGCCATATCCGGTGCGCGTCGCTACCGGACCGCGACCTCCCTCTCGATCGCGAAGCCTGACTGAGCCGAAGAGTGCCGCTCGCCCCTGGGTGTCACCCGTCGGCATTCGGTGCCCTTCCTGGTATATTCTACGGCCCGCGTACGACCCAATTGGGCCCGCCTCGCCGGGCGCGAGACGAAAGGAATCCCATGACATCCGAGTACCGGTTCTTGAAAGCCTGTCGCCGGGAAGACGTCGACGCAACCCCGGTGTGGATGATGCGGCAGGCCGGCCGCTACTTGGAAGAGTACCGGGCTCTTCGGGCTCAGCACTCGTTCCTCGAGATGTGCCGCACCCCTGAGTTGGCCGCTGAGGTCACCATCCAGCCGCTGCGCCGTTTCGACATCGATGCGGCCATCATCTTCGCCGACATCCTCTTGCCGCTCCCCGGGATAGGCGTGGATCTGGAGTTCGCCAAAGGGGAAGGTCCGGTCATCGGGAATCCCGTCAGGTCCGCCGCCGACGTCGATGCGCTCACTCCGCTCGTGCCGGAACAGCACGTACCCTTCCTTGCCGAAGCCATCAAGATGGTCCGGAGGGAGATCGAGGGGCGAGTCCCCCTCATCGGGTTCTCGGGGGCGCCCTTCACTCTCGCCAGCTACGTCATCGAAGGCGGGAGTTCGCGCAACTACGTGAACACCAAGCAGATGATGTACGGAGCTCCCGCCGTGTGGCACCGTTTCATGGACAAGATGGCCGGCGTCGTCAGCACCTACCTCGATTATCAGATCGACGCCGGCGCCCAGGTGGTGCAGCTCTTCGATAGCTGGGTGGGCGTGCTCAGCCCGGCGGACTACCGCGAGTATGTGCTGCCCTACAGCCAGAAGGTGATCGAGTCCATCGGGGGCGTGGTGCCGGTGATCCACTTCGGTACGGACACCGCGACGCTCCTTCCGCTGATGAAGGAGGCCGGCGGCGACGTCATCGGCGTCGACTGGCGCATGGACCTGGCGGATGCGTGGCGTGTTCTTGGCGATGACGTGGGCGTGCAGGGCAACCTGGACCCGGTCGTTCTCTACGCGCCGCCCGCTGTCATCGAAGAGAAGGTGGCTGAGGTTCTGCGGTCGGCGGCGGGGCGCCCCGGTCACATCTTTAATCTGGGCCACGGCATCCTCCCGACGACGCCGATCGAACACGCCCGAGTGATGATCGACGCTGTGCATCGGCTGAGCGCGCGCTAGTGGGGGGAACGCCTGAGAAGGTCGCGGTGCTGATGCTGGCGTACGGCGGGCCCGACTCTCTCGACGAGGTGGAGCCGTTCTTGCGGCGCATCATGGCGCCGCGGGAGCCTTCGGAAGAGACCATCGCGCGCGCCACTGAGCGTTATAGGGCGATCGGCGGTCGCTCCCCTTTGGTCGGCAACACACTCTTGCAGGCCCGGCTGCTGCAGGAGCGGCTCGACGCGGCTGGTGTCGCACTCGGACTCGGCGGCAGGGGCGTGAGCTTCCATGTGGTGCCCGGGATGCGGCACACGGCCCCGTCCATCCACGACGCAGTGCGACGGGCCGTCACGGGGTCGGACGGCACCATCGTGGCTCTGATCATGGCCTCGCACCAGTCGGAGCGGGCCACGGGCGCCTACCTGCGCGAGGTATCCGCATCGTTCGAGGGGCTCTCGGCTGAAGAGGGCTCCGGAGCGGCCGCGCCTCTGTGGGTGGACACCTGGCATACGTCGGCGTTGTTTGTCGAAGCGGTGGCTGAGCGTGTTCGCGAGGCCCTGGCGCGGCTGGATTCCGGCCCTAAGGCCGTGACCGCCGCCGGCGACGCCAACCCCGCCGGCGTGGGTGCCGACGACGCCGACCGCGCGGATGCGGCCTCGGTTATCGACGACGCCAACCATGCAGCCGCGGCCGACGACGACACGGCCGTCCTGTTCACGGCCCACAGCCTTCCCCTGGTGAACGGCGAAGGCGACCCCGAGTACGAGCGCGCGCTGCTGGCTACGGCCGAGGGCGTCATGTCACTGGTGGGCGACCGGCCCTGGAGGCTCGCGTACCAGAGCGCGAGTGCGGCCCGCGGAGGACGTTGGTTGGGGCCGCGCGTCGAAGACTCTCTGCGAGAACTCGCGACCGTGGGCCTGCGGAAGGTGGTCGTAGCGCCTCTCGGGTTCGTGTCCGAGCACTTGGAGACCCTCTACGACCTGGATATCGATCTTGCCGGCGAGGCTCTCGAGGCGGGGGTGGTGATGACACGCGCGGCTACAGTGCACGACTCTCCGAAGTTCATCGAGGCCCTCGCGGAGGCGGTAGTGGCCTGCGTGCGAGGGCGTGGCGTGCAGCGGGGTAAGGGTCGCCCTGTGAAAGTGCGAGCATGAGAACGGTGCCGGCGAGGATCGTCGTCGTCGGAGGTGGCGTCGGAGGCATGGCGGCCGCGTGGGAAGCGCGTCGGGAGGCCGAGCGCCTGGGGGCCCCCGTCTCCATCACCGTGGTTGAGAGCCGCGCTCGCGTGGGAGGCAGTGTGGTCACCGAGAGAGTCGGGGACTGCCTGGTGGAAGGGGGGCCCGACTGTTTCGTGAGCGAGAAGGCCGGAGGACTCCAACTGGTGCGTGATCTCGGCCTCGAGGCGCACCTGTCGCCCACCAACGACAACGAGCGCAAGACCTTCATCATGTGGAAGCGCCGGCTGCATCCGCTGCCCGACGGGCTCATCCTGCTGGTTCCTACGCGCATCCTGCCGTTTGTGACGGCCACTCTGTTCTCCTGGCCGGGGAAGCTGCGCATGGCGATGGACCTGGTCATCCCCCGGCGCCGAGAAGAGACGGACGAGACGCTCGGGGATTTCATCCGCCGCCGGTTGGGCACGGAGGTGCTCGCGAAGCTGGGAGAGCCGCTGGTGGCGGGCATACACAGCGGCGATCCCGAGACCATGAGCGTGCGGGCCACATTCCCCCGTTTCCTCGACATGGAACGGGAAGACCGGAGCCTCATCGTCGCCATGCTGAAGAGGATGAAGCAGGCCCGCGCCGCGCGGGCCGCGGCGCAGAAGGCTCGCGC
>DASRMJ010000191.1:0-2458 GCA_035647995.1 Thermoleophilia bacterium
TTCTCTTCCCACCCGGCAACCATCTCGCACGTCGCCTGCTGCTTGCGTCGCCCGCTCTTCACGAGTTCGCCCACAGGAATCTCGCGCACCAGCTTGGCAGTCAGGATGTGCGATTCCAGGGGGACAGGCCCGGGTGGCTCGGTTGCCTCCGCCTTGATACCGATTGGCTCCCAGCGACCGCTTATTTGTCGCCAGCCGATTTTCACTAGCCACGGCCCCGCCAGCGGATCGGGCCAGTATTCGAAGCTTATCTCTTGCCATTCGCGGGGCTGTCGCGGTCTTGGAAACTCCATCGCGCTCCTCTCATACACCCCCCAGACCTATCAAGAACACATACAAAGATAATGGGTGCTTGTGGGGGGGTTATCAGTGTGTCATTATCATCGCATGAACGCGGACTTAAAGCAAGAGGTGCCCACGAATCGAGAACTCCTTGAGGTCTCGAGGATGCGCGACATGGTGCGCGGTGGCCTGGTGAAGGAAATCCGACTCAACGCGGCCCTCAGCCTTCGCGAGGTTGCCGAAGTGGTAGGCGTGACGCCGAGCGCGGTGTTCTACTGGGAACAGGGAACAAACATCCCCAGGGGCAAGCCCGCCGTGCGGTATGCGCGACTCCTCCTCGAACTCGAAAGCCTCGCGCGCCGATGACCCCGCAAGAACTCCAAGCGCTGCGGCAGAGCACCGTGACTACGATCGAGCTTGCGTCGCACGCGCTCTCGATTGGGCGCACGCTCGGGTATCAACTCGCACGTGAACGCGGGGAGCTGGCCGAAGGCGTGCGGGTCCTCCGCGTGGGGCGCAAGCTGGTAGTGCCGACCCGGCCCCTGCTGGCCGTGCTCGGCTACGGGGAAGCGGACGAATGAGCGCCGCGGCCACCGATCTGAAGCAGGTCATTGGCGTGCTCAAGGCGACCGATAAAGGCTTCCACGACGGGACAATCACGTTGGTCGTTAGCAAGCGTCTCGGGTCCGTCGTTGGCTACCGGATTCAGACGCAAGAACCCGACGAACTCACGCGGGCACAACGCGAGATCGATCGCCTCATGCGTGAGCGCCCCCAGGCAGAGAGGGACGTGTATTTGTGAGTGCCCAACTCCACTTCGACGAAGCCGCGGAACTGGCCGTACTAGGTTGCCTGCTCACACCTTCCGCCAACGGTGCCCGAGACCCGGGCGGCCTCCGACCTGAGGACTTCTACAAGCCGACGCACGGATTGATCTTCCGAGCCTGCCGGGACCTTGCCGCGGCCGGGGAGCCGGTGGACGCACTCACGGTATCGAACCGCCTACAGAAGGCAGGCAGACTCGAGGAAGTGGGCGGGCGGGCCTTCGTGCACAGTCTGGCCGACGCGCTCTACCCGGTGACAAACCTGCCGACCTACGCGGGCATCGTCCGCGAC
Source organism: Thermoleophilia bacterium (assembly GCA_035647995.1). GTDB lineage: Bacteria > Actinomycetota > Thermoleophilia > RBG-16-64-13 > RBG-16-64-13 > JAHJSA01. Next base: position 1,399 of record DASRMJ010000191.1, read on the forward strand.
CACGCCCGACGCCGCGAAGAGGTGCGCATAGGCCAGGCGCTCGAGGCGGGAGAACTGACCGCAGAGGAGGCAGGGCGCGCGCTCGAGGCTCTCGCACCTGTATTGATCGATACACCTGAGCTGAGCGACGCTTTCATAGACTGGTCGGTCTTCTGGGAACGGGACCGCACTCAGGCGGACTGGATCTACGAAGACCTACTAGCCCGGGGCCGGGGCCACGCACTCTACGCCGTCCACAAGGGCGGCAAGAGCCTTCTGATGCTCTCCGTATCGGTCCAGCTCGCCACGGGGCCCGAGCCCATCGTGGTGATCTATCTCGACTATGAGATGGGCGAGGCCGACATCTACGAGCGCCTCGAGGATATGGGCTACGGGCCCGGCTCGGATCTCTCCCGCCTACGCTACGCGCTGCTACCGTCCCTACCGCCGCTCGACACCGCCGCCGGCGCCCGAGCGCTCACGGCACTCGTGGACGCTGTACAAGGCGAGTGGCCCGAGCATCACCTGGTGGTGATCCTTGACACCATGGGGCGGGCTGTCGCTGGTGAGGAGAACAGCTCCGACACCTTCCGCGCCTTCTACACCCACACAGGGATCGAACTCAAGCGCCGCGGCATCACCTACGCTCGGCTCGACCACGGCGGCAAGGACATAGCCAAGGGCCAGCGCGGCAGCTCCGGCAAGGGCGACGACGTAGACGTGGTGTGGAGGCTCACCAAGACCGAGGGCGGCATCCGCCTCGATCTCGACGTTGCTCGAATGAACTGGGTGCCCAAGAAGGTGACCTTCGGGATTCACGAAGACCCGCTCCGATACGTGCAGGTGGACTCAGCCTACCCGGTGGGCACGACCGACACCGCCGAACTCTTGGACAATCTCGAGGTGCCCTTGGAAGCGTCAGTGAGAACAGCTCAGGAAGCACTCAAAGAGGCCGGCGAAGGGCGCCGGCAACAGGTCATTCGAGCAGCGCTCAAGTGGCGCCGCGAGCATCAGGAATGTGCGTCGTGAAGCTCGGGATACACCTCGGGATACACCTAGCAGGAATCCGCCGGGATACACC
>DASRMJ010000192.1:0-5529 GCA_035647995.1 Thermoleophilia bacterium
ACAGGTCGATGGGGAGAACACCGAGGATATGATGTTCACCATCGAGAACGTTGCCTGCCTGGGCGCATGCGGCATGGCCCCGGTCATGATGATCAACGATCGCACCTACGGAAAGCTCACGGCCGACAAGGCCGTCAACGCACTCTCAGACTTCATCGCCACGCAGGAAGGCGGCGATGGGGGAGACCCGGTCACATCAGGCGGTTCTAACGCGTCCGACGAGGAGGAGGAGGGCTAGATGTCAGTCGTAGCTTCGCTGAAGAAGCCCGCTCCTCAGCATGAGCGCCGCGGGCAGCCTACCGTCGAGGTGGGCATATGCCTGGGCACCGGCGGCATCGCGGCCGGCGGCGTGGACGTCTTCGCCGCGTTCGAAGACGGGTTGGCTGCGACAGGTACCTATGCGGTGGTGAAGCCCCGGGAGGATTCGTGCGAGGGGTCCTGCTCGTCGGTCACCGGCACCGGCTGCAGGGGCATGTGCGCCATGGACGTGCTGGTCGATGTGGTGACGCACCGCGATGGCGTGGAGAGCAAGGTCACATACGGCACCGTCACGCCGAAGATGGTCCAGAAGATCATCGAAGATCACATCGTGGGCGGGGAACCGGTGCACAAGTGGATCGTCCTCTCGGAGGACGAACCCACGTCGCACAACGAGTTCTACCAACACCAAGACCGGCTCGTCTTGCGCAACTGCGGCGCCATCGACCCAGAAGCTATAGACGACTACCTCGAGAGAGGTGGCTACCAGGGGTTGTATCAGGTGCTCACCGGGATGACACCCACCCAGGTGCACGAGCAGATACTGGCTTCGGGGCTCAGGGGGAGGGGCGGCGCCGGCTTCCCCACCGGCCTGAAATGGAAATTCGCCGCGGAGGCGCCCACTCCGGACGGTCAGAAGTACTTCATCTGCAACGGCGACGAGGGCGACCCGGGCGCGTTCATGGACCGTTCCGTCCTGGAAGGCGATCCGCACTCCGTCTTCGAGGGCATGGCCATCGGCGGCTACGCCATCGGCGCGTCTGAGGGCTACGTGTATGTTCGGGCCGAATACCCCCTGGCCATCAAGCGCCTCAAGATCGCTCTGGCTCAAGCGGAAGAGCGGGGCTTCATCGGCGACAACATCATGGGCAGCGACTTCTCCTTTCGTCTGAAGATCAAGCAGGGCGCCGGGGCTTTCGTCTGCGGCGAAGAGACGGCTCTCATGCAGTCGATCGAGGGCAAGAGGGGCATGCCACGGCTGCGGCCGCCCTTCCCGGCCCAGTCCGGTCTGTGGGCCCGGCCCACGAACATCAACAACGTGGAGACGTTGGCCTGCGTTCCGTGGATCATCGCCAACGGAGCGGCGGCCTTCTCGCAGCGTGGTTACGAGAAGTCCAAAGGCACCAAGGTCTTCGCGCTCACCGGAAAGGTCAAGCGCTCGGGTCTCGCCGAAGTGCCCATGGGGCTCACCTTGCGCGATGTGATCTACTCCATCGGCGGGGGCATCCTGAACGACAAACCCTTCAAGGCGGTTCAGATGGGTGGTCCGTCCGGCGGCTGCCTGCCGGAGGCGCTGCTCGATACGAAGGTGGACTACGAAGCCCTCAACCAGACCGGGGCCATCGTGGGCTCTGGGGGCATGGTGGTGCTCGATGCCGACAACTGCATCGTCGACACCGCTCGGTTCTTCTTGAACTTCACGCAGGCTGAGAGTTGCGGCAAGTGCGTTCCCTGCCGTGTGGGCACCAAGCGCATGCTCGAGACGCTCACCCGTATCTGTGAAGGGAAGGGCGTCCCCGCCGACATCCCGCTGCTCGAGAGGTTGGCCGAAGACATCAAGGCGGGATCGTTGTGTGCTCTTGGCGGCACCGCGCCGAACCCCGTGCTGACCTCGCTCAAGTACTTTCGCGAGGAGTTCGAGGAACACATCAACGAGGGCAAGTGCCGGGCGGGAGCCTGCGCCGCGCTCACGACCTACTCGATTGACCCGGAGACGTGCACCGGCTGTCGTGCATGCGTGCGGGCGTGCCCCGTCGACGCCATCGCGGGCGAGAAGAAGGAGGTCCACATCATCGACTCTGCCGTCTGCATCCGGTGCGGGGCCTGTTACGATAAATGTAGGTTCGACGCGGTGAGGAGGCAGTAGATGGCTATCGTACGCGAAGCCGGGGAGAAGACCCTCACGCTGACCATGAATGGCCAGGAAGTGGCGGCGGCTCCCGGCCAGACGATTCTGGAAGTTGCGCGCTCGGCTGGGATCGATATACCGACGCTCTGCCACGACGACCGGCTCGAGCCCTACGGAGCCTGCCGCATGTGCTTGGTCGAGGTCGAAGGGGCACGCGGGCCCGTGCCGGCCTGCGCCACCAAGGTGGGCGACGGCATGGTCGTGCAGACCCACACAGACAAGATCCGTCGGCTGCGCAAGTTCGTGATCGAACTCCTGCTCAGCAACCACCCGCTCGATTGCCCCGTGTGCGAAGCGGCCGGGGATTGTCGCCTGCAGGACTACGCTTACGAGTACGAGGTGAGCATGAGTCCGTGGGGCTGGCATCCCCTGGAGTTCGAGACTCGTGATGACCACCCCAACGTGGCCCGCAACCCCAACCGCTGCATCTTGTGCGGCCGCTGCGTGCGCATCTGCCGCGAGGTCATGGGCATCGGGTGCTGGGGCTTCACCAACCGAGGCTACGACACCATCATCGATACGCCCTATAACCTTCCCCTGGAAGAGGTGGGATGTGTCTCCTGCGGCCAGTGCGTCAGCACGTGCCCGGTGGGGGCGCTCAGCCACAAGCGGAGCCGGTACGCGGCGCGCCATTGGCAGACCGAGAAGACCCGCACCATCTGCCCCTACTGCGGGGTCGGCTGCGAGATCGTGGTCCACACCAACAAGCAGAACCTGGTGCGGATCACCGCGGACGTGGGGAGCGGCGTCAACAACGGCAACCTCTGCGTCAAAGGCCGGTTCGGGATGGACTTCCAGAACTCCCCCGACCGCCTCACGCAACCGCTGGTGCGCGACGAGAACGGCGATCTGGTCGCCGCCACCTGGGACGTGGCCCTGGAGCGCGTGACTCAGAACTTCGAGCGCATCCATGCGGAGAGCGGCGGCAAGGCATTCGCGGTGCTCGCGTCGGCCAAGTGCACGAACGAGGAGAACTACGTTCTTCAGAAGTTCGCGCGGGGTGTCCTCGGGACGAACAACCTGGACCACTGCGCCCGCTTATGACACAGCTCCACGGTCGCCGGTCTGGCGACGGCTTTTGGAAGTGGAGCTATGACCAACTCCATCGACGATCTGCACGAAGCGGATGTGATCTTCATTATCGGTTCGAACACCTCCGAGGCTCACCCGGTGTTGTCGTTGCAGGTGATCAGGGCCCTCCGCGAAGGGAAGACCTTGATCGTGGCCGATCCTCGGCGCATCGATCTGGCCCGCAAGGCCCACCTGCATCTACCGTTGAAACCGGGCACGAACGTGGCCCTGCTCAAAGGCATGATGCGCCACATCGTGGACATGGGATGGGAAGACGCAGCCTTCGTCGCGCAGCGCACCGAGAACTTCGACCAGTTCCGGGAATCGCTCCAGAGCATGACGGTGGAGCAGGCTGCGGAGATCTGCGGAGTGCCTGCGGATGACATCCGCAAAGCGGCCGAGATGTACGCGAAGGCCGGGGCCGGCACCATCCTGTACGCGATGGGGATCACGCAGCACCACACCGGCACCAACAACGTGCTCTCCGTAGCCAATCTGGCGATGCTGACGGGCAACCTCGGTAGGCCCGGCACGGGAGTCAACCCCCTGCGCGGCCAGTCGAACGTGCAGGGCGCCTGCGATATGGGCGGTTTGCCCGACGTCTTCTCTGGCTACCAGAGGGTGGACAATCCAGATCTTGTCGCGAAGATGGAGGCGGCCTGGGGCGTCACGCTCGCCGACTACGAAAAGGGCAAGACGGTGGTGGAGATGATGAATTCCGTCGGTGCCGACGGCATCCGCGCCATGTACGTGATGGGTGAGAACCCGTTCCTCTCCGATCCCGACCAGCACCATGTCGAGGAAGCGCTCAAGGCACTGGAGTTCCTTGTGGTGCAGGACATCTTCCTCACGGAGACCGCGCAATTCGCCGACGTCGTCCTGCCCGCGGCCAGCAACTTCGAGAAGGACGGCACGTTCACGAACACCGAGCGCCGCATCCAGAGGGTGCGCAAGGCGTTGGAGCCCAAAGGCGAGAGCCGTTCGGACTGGGAGATCGTCCAGTCGATTGCCAATCGGCTGGGGGCTGAGTGGAACTACACGTCGGCCGAGAGCATCATGCAAGAGGTCACGGAGGTCACTCCACAGTACGGAGGCGTCACCTACGCCCGTCTTGAGGGTCTGGTCCCCGACGTCGAGTACGCGCAGACAGACGTGTGCGGCCTTCAGTGGCCGTGCCCGACAGAAGATCATCCGGGGACGCCGATCCTGCATTCGCAGCAGTTCGCCCGCGGGAAAGGGTTGTTCTCGGCGATCGAGTACATCGAGCCCGACGAGCAGGTGGACGCGGAGTTCCCCTTCGTGCTCACCACCGGCCGCGAGCTCGTGCACTACCACACCGGCACCATGACCCGCCAGTCCGCGGGGTTGAACGCGCTGGTCCCGGAGGGGCGCTTGGAACTGAACCCCGCGGACGCCGCTCGTCTCGGTATCGAAGATGGGGCCAAGGTGCGTGTGTCGAGCAGGCGCGGCTCGATCGAGCCGGTCGCATGGGTCACCGACAGGGTCTCGCCGGGGCTGGTGTTCATGCCGTTCCACTACGTGGAGGCGCCGGCGAACCGGCTCACCAACCCTGTGTTGGATCCGATCGCGAAGATACCGGAGTTCAAGGTGGCCAGCGTGAAGGTAGAACGCGTGGTCTGAGAGTGCGAGTGGCGGGCTGTGTCGGCGTGGACGCCGCGCCCCGGCTAGGCCCGAAGAAGGAACGCGATGGCCGCGGCCCCCCCAGGGGCCGCGGCCATCGCGCGTACACAGGGGGCCAAGCCCGCCGCCGCCGAGGTTACCTTGTGATCACTCCGAGTCCGGCGGCCTTCGTGACCGCCTCCATGCGGCTGTTCACCCCGAGCTTGCGGTAGATGTTCGCGATGTGGTTCTGCACCGTCTTCGTGGAGATGAAGAGGGCCTTGCCGATCTGCGCGGGACTCCTCGGAGTGGCGAGGTGAGTGAGGATCTCGATCTCGCGGTCGGAGAGGTTGAATCGCTCTCGCTCGGCGCGGGCGGGGTCGTATCCCATCTCGCGTATGCCCTGCAGGAGGTGAGGGGTCACCGCAGGGCTTACGATCGACCCACCCTGCGCGACCACCGCGATGGCTCGGGAGAGCTCAGCGGGTTCCGTGTCCTTGAGGAGGTAGGCGGCGGCGCCTGCCTCTATGGCGGCGAAGAGGGATTCCCGGTCTTCGTGCGCGCTCAACACCAACACTTTGACCTCAGGGTGGTGCCGGGTGATGAAGGCGGTGGTCTCTATGCCGTCCATGTCGGGCATGGTTATGTCCATGATGACCACGTCCACGGTG
>DASRMJ010000193.1:0-2759 GCA_035647995.1 Thermoleophilia bacterium
GAGCGCGACCGCGTTCTCATAGACGAAGCCGTGGACGACGCGCAGAGGCGCGACCCCGGGCGCCTGACGGCGGCCCTCGAGTATCTGCGCCGTCTACTCAGCCTTCGCCCGTCGCTTGATGGACCGTCTCTTGACGAAGCCTTGGAGCTGGTACTCGCCTGGCAGCAGGTGAGCGGGCCGGCTATGGCCAAAGGTGTTGAAGACACAGCATTCTATCGATACAACCGCCTGATCTCCCTGCAGGAAGTGGGTGGAGAGGTGGGCGGCGACCCGGATGCCATAGCCGAGTTCCACCGGCACAACCTGAACACACTGGCGCTCCGGCCCGACAGCATGAGCGCCACGAGCACCCACGACACCAAGCGCAGTGAAGACGTGCGGGCGCGCATCGACGTCCTGGCCGAGGCGGCCGACGCCTTCACCGCGGCCGTCACCCGCTGGCACCATCTGAACGCCCACGCCGCCGACGAACTCGACCCCCGCTCAGACAGCGCGGGCCCCCGCGGCCCATCCGCCGGGCCCCGCGCTGACCTCCTCGTCCCCGATCCGAACGAGGAGCACCTTCTCTACCAGACCCTGCTGGGCGCCTGGCCGCTGCGACGAGAGGAACTCCCAGCCTTCCGCGAGCGCGTGGCCGCATTCCTGGTCAAGTCCCTGCGGGAGGCGAAGGAAGACACCAGCTGGCTGCAGCCCAACCTTGCCTACGAGGATGCCCTGCAGGCGTGGGTGGGGGCCATCCTCACGCCCGACGGTCCGAGCGGCGCCGGCAATGTCCCGCCCGAGCCCGGCGGCGGTCCGCCCCGCCCAACCTCCGTCGTGTCCGACCCAACCTCCGTCGTGTTCGGCCGAGGCGGCGCCTTCCTTGAGGACTTCCTCCCGCTTCAGAGACAGGTGGCCTGGTATGGCATGCTGGTCTCCCTCGCCCAGGTGGTAGCCAAGGTGGCGGCTCCCGGGATACCGGACTTCTATCAGGGGTCCTATCTATGGGATCTGAGCCTGGTCGACCCCGACAATCGCCGGCCGGTGGACTTCGGCGAGCGACACCGGATACTCCTCGATCTTGACGAAGCGGCCGATCCGACGCCCGCCCCCCGCACAGCGGAACTTCTGAGGAACTGGACCGACGGACGCATCAAACTGTTCGTCACCCGCCGCGCCCTACATGCCAGGCGTGCGGCCTCGGCGCTCTTCGCCCGCGGGGCCTACCTACCCCTCCAACCTGCGGGGCACCACGCGGAACGGGTCCTCGCCTTCGCCCGCCACCATGAGGAGAGCTGGGCCGTGGTCGTCGTGCCACGACTGACGGTGGGCCTGGCCGCCGCGCAGGCGGCGCCCCTGGGGCCGTCGGTGTGGGGCAACACACGCGTGCCTCTGCCTCCGGGGGCCCCCGCCGTGTGGACCGAGGTCTGCTCCGGTACGTTGGTCCACGCGGTCGACGAAGCCGGGAACGCCGCCCGGAGAAAGCCCGCCGACCGAGGCGCTTTCAACCAGGGGAGCGCCTCGGTGTTCGTGGGCGATGCCCTCCGATATCTGCCCGTCGCCCTGCTTCGAGCCGACGAGTGAACGTCGCGATCATCGGCCGATGAGACGACTCAAGCCGCCCGAGCGATCACCCAACCGACATCCCGACGCGAAGCGCCCAGAGCCAGCAGAGCCTTGACGAGCAGGTCGAGCGAGACCGAGGGGTCGGCTGCCTCCATCTTCGCGACCCGAGACTGGCTCGATCCCAGCCGACGCGCTACCTGCGCCTGGGTCCAGCCGTGCGCGCCGCGGAGTTCCCGCACGTATTGCGCCAACGCAAGCTTGAGTTCAACAAAGGCCGCTTCCTCCGAGGTGAGCTCGAGGAACTCAGCGGCGTCGCCGACCCGCCATCCCGCGGACTCGAGACGCTCCTTCTTGGCCTTCCTCACGGCATTCACTCCCTCGCGGCGGCTATGACGTCGTATGCACGGAGCCGCCGCCTGCAGTCGTCGATCACCCGCCTCGGAGTGGCCCGCGATTTCTTCTTGAACACGTCGACAATGACGACGGCATCGGTGTCTACCCGATAGACCAGTCGCCACGCGACGTCTCCGTCGGTGATCCTCAGTTCATGACACCGATCGCCGATGGACGGCATCGGGCGCGAATGGGGCGGACCCACTGCATCGCCGCGCTGCAACCCCCGGAGCAAGACCCCGGCTTCCACCCGCGCCGACGCAGAGAACGGTGGAGTTCGCACCTCGCCCCGCAACCACACGAGTGGTTTGCCCACGCCCCTCTCCTGCTGCAGTATATGTCACTTCTGACATGGCTTTCAAGCCCTCGGACAGCCTCCGGTCGATAGTGACACGCAGCCTTTCTTCGAGGAATACGTAGAAGGACGCAGGGATACCATGACGGCGCGCACCTTTCGCTCGCTGCGACCGTCATGGCTGAGCGCTACTCGCGGATCGCAGAAGCTGCTTGTCCGGGAGAGTGGCCGGGACCCCGAGGTGGTACACGCACGTGCCCTACCCCGCCGCGCGCCTATCCTTCTCCATCAGCGCCGCCAGCACCATCTCAGGTTTCATGGGCAGCTTGTGCAGGCGGATGCCCACCGCGTCGTAGATGGCGTTGGCGATGGCCGGAGCCGTCGGCACCAGGCCGGGCTCGCCGATGCCCTTGGCTCCGTAGGGGCCGGCGGCGGCCGGGTCCTCGATCAGGATGGGCTCCACGTCCACGCTGTCCAGGGCGGTCAGCATCTTGTAGTCGCGGAAGTTGGGGTTGAGGAGTTTGCC
>DASRMJ010000194.1:0-4096 GCA_035647995.1 Thermoleophilia bacterium
CCCTCATGGTGACGCGCGCCCAGGCCGGCAGCCACCCGCGCTCCAAGCGACTTGCCGCCGAGGAAGAGCGGGCCGGGTGGGCACAGCTCATCGTCGACCAGAGCGTCGTGAGCCCGTCGATAGACATGCTCGAGTCTGTCCAGGCGGTCGGGTGTGTCCGCTCCGTGTTCCGCGTAGGCGAAGTTGAATCGGAGTACGGTAGCCGCCCCAAGGGCCGCCAAACCGTGGGCTACCGCTGCCAGGAGAGGGTGGTCGAGGTCGTTCTTCGCCCCGTGGGAGAGCAACAGGCCGGGAGTCTCCCCGCGCACGCACCGTTCGGGCCGGTTCACGACTGCGGAGACCCTGTCTCCGGCCCCGATCTCGACCCAGATCCTCTTCTCGATCATGCCGTCTTCTCCCGGGTCGAGGCACGGCCGGGCTGCGCTTCCGGCAGCCGGCGGCGCGCGACCTTCATCGAGTGAGCCCTACCCGCGGGCTCCCCTCGGCCTCAACGGTAGGGCTGAAAGCAGCGACATGACGAGCATGGCCCAGAATCCCCAGTTCCATCCGATGATCAGATAGAGGACGAAGCCCTCGATGCCGATCGCCTCGGCCATGGCGAGGCAAAGGATGTACGAGCGGTCGTTCGTCTCGGCCTGCGTGCGTCGCATCAGTCCTAGGTTGAAGAAGAGGACGATTATCCCGAGTGCCACGAACGCGCCGATGATGGAGTCGGAGTACTCGGTCTGGCCCGTGTATCCAGTGTTGGAGACCATGTAGGCGAGGATCGGATAGATGATCACGGGCACAATGCCGATAGCCAGCCAGAGCACCATGCGAAAACGTGGCGATATGGGCGGTGCTGGGGGTCTCTGCTCCTTCAAGGTGTTCCTCCGGTCGGTCGGGGGCTTCGGCTCGGCTCCGTGCGGCCACGCGGCGAGCGGGCGGACGATTCTTCTCCCTCGTGGGATGGTAACCTCTTGAGGTGGAAAAGAGAACCGCGGCGATCAGGCGAGGGCGCGTCGGGGCCGCCTCGCAGTGTTCGGCTTCGGAACCCGGCGGCCTGTCATCCGGAAGAAGGGAAACGATGGAACGGATCATCGGCAACCTGGAGAAGGTCAAGCTCAAGCTCGACGAAGCGTTCTTCTACCTCGACGAGATCGAGGAACTTCTGCAGGAGGACCTCATGGACGCCGAGGCGGGAGCGCGGGTGGGACAGGCCGGTGAGCGGCTGGCCTCCGAGCTTCTCGCTCTGAGTGGCAAGGTGGTCGAGTTGCAGGACATCCTTCAGGCGCTCGACGAGCGGGAAGCACTGTAGGACGGAGGGCTCTCGCGAGCCCTTGTCGGCCTGCACGTCGTGAGCGCAGAGTGGATCAGCGATGGGGTGGTGCACCGGTTCGACGGGCGACCCGACGGGTGTACCGCCGGTCGGACTGCCGAGCCGACGGCTGACGCCGAGCGCCGGGGAGAACGGCCGCGCCTCTTGGTGAGCGCCTGCTTGGTCGGCCTCTGCACCAGGTACGACGGCGGTCACAACCGCCACGCGGCGGTGTCGGGTCTTGGCGGCCGGTTTACGCTCGTTCCGGTATGCCCTGAGCAGCTCGGTGGCTTGCCCACACCGCGACCCCCGGCCGAGATCCAAGGGGAACCGACTGAGGGCGGCGCCGCGGAAGTGGTGCTCGCGTGCGACGGTCGCGACGTGTCCTCGCAGCTCCACAGGGGCGCGGCGGAGACGCTGGCAGTCGCCCGGTTGGTGGGGGCGCGGGCTGCTGTGCTGAAGGCGCGGAGCCCGTCCTGCGGCGTGCACGAGACCTACGACGGGACGTTCACGGGTACACTGCGCCCCGGCTCGGGCGTGACGGCCGGCCTGCTGCGGCGCGCGGGACTCGATCTGTTCACGGAAGAAGACATAGTCGCCGGGCGGATGCCGGGTTGACCCGACCCGGTCGTCGAGCGATCGAGGAGAGACACGAGCATGGCACGAGGAAAAGCGGTAGCCCTCCTTTCCGGAGGCTTGGACAGCAGGGTGGCCATCAAGATGATGCTCGATCAGGACATCGAAATCGAGGCCATCAACTTCGTCACCCCGTTCTGCACCTGCACCGCGCAGGGTTGTCGGTCCGAGGCCAGGGAGGCGTCGCGCCAGTTCGGCGTGCCCCTGAAGGTCGTCAACAACTCCGAGGCTCTGCTGGAGGCGATCAAGCATCCGCGCCACGGATTCGGCCGGGGGCTCAACCCGTGTTTGGACTGTCGCATCATCAGCTTCCGCAAGGCGGCCGAGTACATGGAGACGATAGGGGCCACCTTCCTGGTCAGTGGTGAGGTGGTGGGGCAGCGGCCGATGTCCCAAAGACGCAAGGCGATGGACATCATCGAGGCCGAATCGGGTCTGGTAGGGAAGATCCTGCGGCCGCTCTCGGCACGACACTTCCCGCCCACCGAGGCGGAAGAAGCGGGCATCGTCGACAGGGAGAAGTTGCTCTCGATCAGTGGTCGCGGCCGCAAGGAACAGATAGCGTTGGCCGAGGAGATGGGCATCAACGACTACCCGTGTCCGGCGGGCGGCTGCCTCCTCACCGACCCAGGCTTCGCGTCTCGCGTGCGCGAGCTGCTTTGCGAATTCCCCGACCCGTCCATGCCTCAGGTGACGCTGCTCAAAGCGGGGCGGCACTTCCGTTCCAGCGCAGGCGAATGGGTGATCGTTCCCCGGGAGGACCTTGAGAATCGCCGTCTCTTCAATCTGCGGCACGTGTTGACTGCCGTTCTCGAAGGCGTGGATGTGGGTGGGCCGGTGGCCGGCGTCCTCTCGGCTACGGCGAGCGAGCAGACGCTGGTCGAGGCCGCCGCTCTCGTCGCCCGCTACGGACAGGCGCGTGAGCGGGAGACGGTGACGGTCCGCGCCTACGCGCCCGACGAATCGTGGGAGCGCTTCTTCGAGGCGTCCACCGCCGACGGCGCGCGCCTGGCCGAGAACCTCGACAGGGTAGGGGAGTGACCGTCGCAGGCGACTGACTGCCGCGGCGGCCGACGGCGCCGCGTCCGCGGGACGGCCGCCTGCACGTCTGCACACACGTCAGCGCCCGCGGACCGGCCGGGGTCGCTTGAGCGGGGCCCGGCCGAGTTACACCCGTCAGAGTTCGGCGTGCCTCAGGACGGCGTGGGCGCCCACGACCAGGAGCACGCTCCACCCAAGATTGAGCACTGCGCTGATCACGGCCGACGCGGGGATCGCCACCGCCGGGAGGCCGAGCATCCCGAGTGCGGCAGTGCCGGCCGCCACGGCTCCGTACGGGCCGTACGTTCCGAGCGGCTCCCAGAGGACGCCCAGAGCCGGAAGCGCGAACAGGGGAAGCACGCTGAGCCCGGCCGCCGCCGGCGGGCTCTTCATCCAGGCTGAGAAGAACGTGGTCCAGGAGAACGCCAGCAGCATGTAGCCCGCGTAGAGAAGGGTGGCGCTGATCGCCGCACCCACGTCGACCCGCCCGAGGAGCAGCAAGGTGTACACCAGCGCCACGGCCGCACCCAGCAAGAACGAGACGACCACGTAGGCGCCGTTGACGAGCCACCTGGTCGCGAGGTAGAGGGAGCGCGGCACCGGCTTCACGAACAGCGTGGCGAGCATGCCGTCGCGCCTCTCTCCGGCGACGATCCCCATGTACACGATGAGCACCGCAAGCAGGCCCATCTGGCGCGCCAGCTCGAGGAATTGCCCGAACCCGTCGGCAGGTCCGAAGTCGGGCAGGGCCATGTCGAGTCCCTGCGCCTCGGAACTCTTCAGGAGGATGGGGAGGAGTCGGATGATCCCGGGCCCGGCGATGCCGAAGAACACGAACACCGCCGGCAAGATGATCACACGGAGGGTCTTGAGCAGCTCCCGCGCCTCCTTAGCGACGAGGACGCGCACCAGGCTCATCGCGCGTTCTCCTGGGCAGCATGGGCGCCATCGGTCACGAGCCGTATGAAGACATCCTCGAGCGACGGGGAGTCCATCTTGAACGCAGCCAGGTGCGCCGAGAGGTCGGAAAGGATGGTAGGCACCCGGACCTGCGCCGCTATGTGGTCGTCCACGAGCAGCCGGAGGGCCGCACCCTCCTCCACGCACTCGACGAGCCAGGGC